>JAFZVN010000036.1 GCA_017617805.1 Bacteroidaceae bacterium
ATCATCCCAGAGTCGTTCACTTTCATGACTTGTGTGGATGTGGATGACAAGGAACTGGTGGACAAAGCCATCCAGCGTGCCTTGGAGGTGAATGAGGATGAGTATTCAGACTGGCAGGGGCAGGTGCTCCGCATTGAGTATTCGGCCAGGAAGAAGGTGCATATCTACATCCGCATTCCCAAAGGGATGACCATCGAGGAGGCTCAACAGGCTTTCTGCCAAGAGATTGGCGTGCCCTACGATGAGAGCTGCATCACACCAGAGCGATTCATCTATCAGACTGGCATCGATGAGGAGGTGTATCGTTCACCCCATTGGCTTGAAGCCCTCAGCGATGAAGAAGTGGCTGAGCGTCGTGAGGCTTATTTGAATCGGGGCTTGGATGTGGACGGAAGAGCCCCCCGACCTCACCCCCTTCGGGGGACGGGGGGCATGGAGGGCTTACGCGATGTGGGGGATAAGAACCCTAACGATAACGTTAACCCTAACCCTAAACTCTCAACTCTAAACTCTCAACCGTCAACTCCCTCAGACCGTACCTTGTACATCTTTGACGCTTGCATGCGTGAGGCTGGCTTGCAGGAGAATGACTTGGTGGAGGAAGGTGGTAGGCACAATGCGCTGAAGAGCATCCTGAGTGTGGGAGCCACACAACTGCTGACAAAGGAGGAACTGATTGGGGTGCTTCAGGTGAGGATGGCGGCCAACTGGCAGGATGCGAACATCCAGACACTGGTGAACGACTTCTATCAGAAATATACCGATTCGAGCCAGAAGATGACGCAGTTTCAACG
Source organism: Bacteroidaceae bacterium (assembly GCA_017617805.1). Classification (GTDB taxonomy): domain Bacteria; phylum Bacteroidota; class Bacteroidia; order Bacteroidales; family Bacteroidaceae; genus Minthosoma. The sequence continues at coordinate 795 of JAFZVN010000036.1, forward strand.
CAAGGTGTTTGCAATGAGCAGGAAGCTTAACCTTAACGATAACCTTAACCCTGACCTTGACGAATCCTCGCCGGATGGTCTCCCCATTACGGGGGAGATGTCCGCAGGACAGAGAGGGTCTATGCCCCGTCGCCTCCCCAAGCTCATTGAACTGCTCACTTCCAAGACTCCCAAGGAATACAAGGAGGCTGTGGCTCACGCTGTGTTCCCTGCTTTGGCGACCCACTTGTGCAATGTGCGCTTTGAATACACCGACTATGTGGAGCATGAGGCGACCTTGATGAACTGTCTGATGGCTGGAACTGGTTCTGGCAAGGGTTGCATCGACAAACCTATCGAACACATCATGGCTGACATCAAACGCAGGGACAAAGAGAATGAGAATCGTGAAAAGGAGTGGAAGAAAGAGAACCTGAAGAGAGGGGATAACAAGGACAAGCTGGTGCGTCCTGAGGGACTGGTCATTCAGATGATTGACCCCGACATGACGAAGCCAGCCTTGGTGACCCGCTTGGACGAAGCCGAAGGACACTTCGTGTATGTGAAGCTGAACGAACTGGACTTGTTCAACCAACTCAGGGGGCAGACGGGCAACCAGCACTTCCAGCTGATGTGTCTGGCGTTCGACCCTGATTCTGAATATGGTCAGACACGTATCGGTACCCAGAGCGTGACGGCAAGACCGCAGTGCCGCTTCAACTGGAATGCCTGCACCACGGTGCTGAAAGGTCGCCGATTCTTCAAGAATGTGTTGACCGATGGCCCTATCAGCCGCATCAACTTCTGCACCATTCCTGAGCAGGAGATTGGAGCCGATCAACCCATTTACGGCAAGTATGACGTGGCCTTTGACGAGGCACTGAAACCTTACATCGACAACCTTGTGGCAGCTCGTGGTCTCATTGAGTGTCCGCAGGCTTGGAGACTGGCGAAGAAGTTGCAGGCTGAGTGTGCTGAGTTCGCCCGATTGAGCCAGAATGAGGTGTATTGGAACCTGAGCCATCGTGCCTGTGTGATTGCTTGGTTGAAGGCTTGTGTGCTCTATGTGGCGAACGGTCAGAAGTGGGAGAAAACCATTGAGGACTTTATCCGCTGGAGTCTGAACTACGACCTTTGGTGCAAGATGGAGTTCTTTGGGGAGGACATTGCCAAGGCGAACAGGGGTGATGAGCGAGTGGGCAAACGTGGCCCTCGCAATCTGCTGGAACTGCTGCCTGACACCTTCACCCTGGAGGATGCCATGAGAGTGAGAAGGCAGGAAGGCTTAGACACTCAGAACACCATCAAGATGGTCAGGAACTGGAAGAGTCGTAACTATGTGACTCAGATATCAGATATCAGTTTTCAGAAGAGCCAAAGTAAGGGAAAAGGGAAAAGTGATAAGTGAAAAATGAAAAGTTGAAAACTAAAAGTTAGATGGATTATGAAACTGACAAGAAAAGACATTGAGGCCATCCTTTGGCTGCTGAGAGAGTTAATCACATTGTTTCTTAAACTTAAAAAAGAAAAACATGACAACAAATAAGAATCTTCCGAGGGGTTTGCGTAATCGCAACCCTCTCAACATCAGAAAGAGTGATCAGCTTTGGGCAGGTCAGACAGGGAATGACGGTGCGTTCTGCATCTTCCTGAGTAATGAATATGGTTACAGGGCGGCCTTCCGAATCCTGAAGACCTATAATGTGAAGTACCACATCTATTCGGTGCGAGAAATCATCAGCAGGTGGGCACCGCCTAATGATGGGAACAACACCCATGGGTACATCCAGCGAGTGTGTGCCCTCTCAGGACTCCGAGAGACGGACATCATCGTGGTGGAACCCAGCGATGGCGACCCCTACAACGTCGTGATGCTCGTGTGGGCAATGGCGATTGTGGAGAACGGAGAGAAGTGGAAGAACCTCATCGATAGAGGCGAAATCTGCAAGGGGTACGAGATGGCCTTATAATGCAAAAGTCACGCAGATGTCTGCGTGACTTTTTACTGATTATAATGCCTTTGTTTCGGACGCTACATTAATAAGTTCTGTAGAGCAACCAAGCATCGGGGTAGGTGCCGCGAAGTTGGTCGCGAGACTGAACGGCTGTGGCACGGTCGTCGAATGAGGCAGCAATGACACGATACATACCTGTCTCAGGATTCTGAGCCACTTGTGCTGAATAGCCTTTGGATACGAGCGTGTTGCGAAGGTTGTTTGCATTGTCCACATTGCTGAATGAACCGCACACCACGTTGAAGGCCTTGAGCGTGCCGCCGTTCATGACAGTAAGACGCTCCTGACGGTCGTTTTCTGTGTTGGCCACAGGGGTGGTGGTGACTGGAGTGGTGGTAACAACAGGTGTCACTGTCACAGGTGCTGTCTCTACCTGGTCAGTGGTGTTTGTTCTTGCCATTTCTTGTGCTTTTGCTTTTTCGTATGCCTTCTTGTAGCTGCTTTCAGATGATTTACAAGACACGAAGGCAAGGGCTGCAACGAGTGCCAAACCCATCATGAGTTTTTTCTTCATAATTATTCTCCTTTATTAATTAGATGGTTGAATGTTGTTTACAAAGTTCGGGCTTTTTTGCCACATTGCAAAAAAGATGTGTGCAAAAAAAAGTTAAACATTCAAAAAAGCGTTGGTTTTTGTAGATAATGTTGTATCTTTGACCTCAAATTTGAGATTTATCCGTTTATTTATCAACCTTAAAAACCATTTTAACTATGACTAAAGGTGATGGATTTGCATTGGCTGCTGCCTTTTTGGGTGGTGCCATCGCAGGAGCAGCAGTGGGTCTTCTTTTTGCTCCAGAAAAAGGTGAAGACCAGCGTACAAAGATAAAGGAAGCGCTTGAGAAGCGTGGTATCAAACTCGACAAGGAGGGCTTTGACAAGCTTGTTGAAGAGATCAAGAGCATCGGCAAGAAGAAGGAGGCTGTTCCCGCTGAGGATTTCGATGCGGAATAGTCTTTCGGCATGAGTTCTTTCCGTCTTTGTTGATTGATAATCAGTTTCGGAATGGATCAGCGTATTAAAGAGGATTTCCGAAGTCTTGCCTATCGGGTGGAGCGCTACTTGCGGCTTGCAATGACCGAACGGCTGACCGTGCTGACCACTTGTGTGGTGGTGGCGGCTGTCATCTTTGCGTTGGCTACAAGTGCCATCTTCTTTCTGAGCACAGGTCTGGTGAAGACTTTGACCTTGTTGACGGAGAACGAGATGCTGAGCTACTACATCGTGGGTGCTGGCCTCTTGCTCATCATCCTGATTGTGTACTTGCTGCGTAAGCCTTTGATTGAGAATCAGTTCGTGAAGATGTTCAGTCGTGAACTGCTCGAAGGTCCCAGCATTACGGAACGGGTGATGAGGAAAGGCCGCAAGGAAGACCAGATTCGGAAGTTGGCCGAGAGCCTGATGCAGGAACTTGGCGATTATGACGAGGAAGGAGGTGAACTATGAGCAAGAGCCGCTATACCTCGCTTGACGACATCCGACATGAGAAGAGGGAAGAGAGGAGGCATGTGAAAGATGGCATGATAAGGCTGCAAAATGACATTACTGATTATTTTGTGCCTGCCAGCAATATGTTCCTCCAATCGTCCAACAAGTACATGAATTACATCGGTTATGCCATTACGGCTTATAAGACGGCAATGACCTTCAAGGGTGTGTTCAGGTTCTTCTTAAAATGGTTGTAATGCATGATAAAAGGTAAAGAAAGGTGCTCGTGAAGTGATTTGCGGGCACTTTTCTTTGTCAACTCATTTTTTTGTCATACCTTTGTGCCCGATTTCAAAATGAGAGAGAATGAATCAGCAGTATTCGTCAGCATTGTTGGAGCGTGCCGTCGATGAGTTTTCAAAACTGCCGGGGGTCGGACGCAAAACAGCAATGCGACTTGTTCTGCACATGTTGCGTCTGGATGTTGGCAAGGTAGAAGCTTTCACCGATGCTGTTTCGACGTTGTGTCATGAGGTGCATTATTGCCAAGTGTGCCACAACATCAGCGATGAGGACATCTGCCAGATTTGTGCCAATCCTGCCAGGGACGCATCGACCATCTGTGTGGTGGAGAATGTGCAGGACGTGATAGCGATTGAGCAGACACAGCAATATCGGGGTCTCTACCACGTGCTGGGCGGCGTGATCTCACCTATGGACGGTGTGGGTCCGAGCCAGTTGGAGATAGAAAGCTTGGTGGAGCGTGTGGAGCAGGGTGGTGTGGAAGAGGTGATTTTTGCCTTGAGTTCCACGATGGAGGGTGACGCTACCAATTTCTTCATCTTCAGGAAGCTTTCCAAATTCCCTGATTTGAAGTTGACGGTGCTGGCACGGGGCATGAGCATCAATGACGAATTGCAATACACCGATGAGGTGACTTTGGGACGCTCGTTGGTCAATCGTGTGCCTTTCACAGGGCAATGAGGTTCTCTCGTGTGTCATGAACAAAGAACTGGATTTACAAGATTATGGAGAAATACATTGACAAACTATTTCGGATTTTGAGGATAAAGATTGTGGCTGTTTGGTTGATGGTGGCAATCGCCGTGGTATTGGGTGAGATGAATATCATTCCGAATGGGGTGATTGCGCCACATTCAGGGGGTGAGTTCAAATTGAACACGGTGGTCATCCTGTTGACGGTGATCGGCATTCCGCTTGCCTTGCGTCTGTTCACGCTCAACACGACCAAGGGACTTCGTCGCATGAATAATGAAGAAGCGCTGAAGTCATATCATGTGTGGAGCGATGTGCGGTTGGGCATTTTGTGCTTGACGGCGTTGTTGGGCATTGTGGCATATTATCTGGCCGTCAGCATCAGCTGTGTGTTCTGTGCGTTGGTGGCAATGTGTGCCACGTTGTATTGCTGGCCATCGAAAAGTAAGATCGCCAATTATTTGGAAAGTGTGAACAATGAATAGATGAAACTGTCCATCGTCATAGTAAACTATAATGTGCGCTACTACCTGGAGCAATGTCTGCTTTCGGTGGAAAAGGCGTTGTCTGGCATGTGTGCGGAGGTGTTCGTGGTGGATAATCACAGCACAGACGACTCGGTGCCTTATCTGAAGAGCAAGTTTCCGTGGGTGCGCTATATTGAGAATCAGGAGAATGTGGGTTTCTCACGTGCCAATAATAAAGCACTGAGGGAAGCACGAGGTGAGTATGTCTTGCTGCTGAATCCAGACACGTTCATTGGCGAGCGTACGTTGAGAGAATGTGTTGACTTCATGGACAAGAATCCGCAGGCAGGGATGTGTGGTGTTGCTATGCTAAAAGTGGATGGCTCGTTTGCTCCTGAATCCCGTCGTGGCATCCCGACTCCTTTTGTGGCATTCTGCAAAATGACAGGATTGGGTTCGCTGTTCCCAAAGAGCCGTTTGTTTGGCCGCTACTACATGCAGTATCTGAACAAGTATTCTATCAATCCTATCGAAATTATCAGCGGCGCATTCATGTTCATTCGTAAGGAGGCGCTGGACAAGGTGGGGCTGTTGGACGAGACTTTTTTCATGTATGGCGAGGACATTGACCTTAGCTATCGTGTATTGAAGGGGGGGTACAAGAACTACTATCTGCCTACCCAAATTCTGCACTACAAAGGGGAGAGCACGAAGAAGGACTCCATCAAGTATGTGAACACCTTTTACAAGGCGATGGTAATCTTCTTCAAGAAGCATTTCTCGCACTATAGCGCTATCTATTCGTTGTTTATTACGTTGGTGATAGCGGTGAAGGGCGTCATGTCGTATGTGATGCAGAAGATATATGCTTATTCGCGTAAGCGAGAAAGACGGAGAAGGAAGAAATACCTGATTGTGAGCGATGGACAGAACCTCGATGATATGAAGCATATAGCTGAGAAGCATCAATTCAACTATGATGTGTTTCATTCACGCTTGGGCGACATGCCCAGTACGGATGTGCTGTACAGGGATTATGACTACATCGTGTTCGACACGAGCCGATATCCGTTCAGTTCCATCCTTGAGTTCTTCCGACACGAAGAACCGAATCGACATCGTCCTCAGATTGCCACATACATCCCGTCGAACAAGTCGATTATGACCATTCAGGGAGCGATATTGTAAAGGTTAAGGGGTAAACAAAAAAATAATTGGACAATAAACAACAAACATATATGTTACGCATAGCAGTACAATCAAAAGGTCGTCTTTTCGAAGACACGATGGATCTTCTCAAAGAAACAGGTATCAAGGTGAGCTCCAGCAAGCGCACTCTGCTCGTTCAGGCATCAAACTTCCCGTTGGAGGTGTTGTTCCTTCGCGACGATGATATTCCACAGACCGTGGCTGATGGTGTGGCCGACGTGGGCATCGTGGGTGAGAATGAGTTTGTGGAGCGCAATGAGAATGCCGATATCGTGAAGCGTTTGGGCTTCAGCAAGTGCCGCATTTCGTTGGCCATCCCTAAGGCGATTGATTATCCTGGGATTGAGTGGTTCAATGGCAAGAAGATTGCCACGTCTTATCCCGTTATTCTGAAGAAGTTTATGGATGAGAAGGGTGTGAATACTCACATCCACGTCATTCAGGGTTCTGTGGAAATTGCCCCAGGCATCGGTTTGGCTGATGGCATTTTCGACATTGTCAGCTCTGGTTCCACGCTGGTCAGCAACAATCTCAAAGAGGTGGAAGTGGTGATGAAGAGTGAGGCCTTGCTGATTGGTAACAAGAGTCTCTCTGAGGAGAAGAAGGCCATCCTTGATGACCTCCTTTTCCGCATCAATTCCGTGCTCATCGCTGAGGACAAGAAGTATGTGCGCATGAATGCGCCCAAGGATCGTCTGGCTGAAATCGTGAAGGTGCTGCCAGGCTTGAAGAGTCCGACCATCATTCCTTTGGCTGATGAAGACTGGTGCTCCGTTCATGCGGTGCTGGATGAGAAGCACTTTTGGGAGATTGTTGGTCAGCTGAAAGCACTCGGTGCTGAAGGCATTTTGGTGACACCGATTGAAAAGATGATACTCTGATGAACATCATAAGATATCCTAATAAGGCACAATGGAAGGCGTTGTTGGAACGTCCACATCGCGATGCTTCCGAATTGCGTGCCACTGTGCAGACGGTACTCGACCAAATTCAGCAGTATGGTGACTCTGCCGTGAAGGCCTTTGAGGAGAAGTTCGACAAGGTGCGTCTGGAGTCGTTAGTTGTTTCTGATGAGGAAATGGCGGAGGCTGAGACGTTGGTGTCTGATGACTTGAAGAATGCGCTGAAATTGGCTCATGCCAACATCGAGAAGTTCCACGCTGCCCAGAAGTTTGAGGGTGAGAAGGTGGAAACCGCTCCAGGTGTGGTGTGCTGGCAGAAATCGGTGGCGATTGAGAAGGTGGGTCTTTACATCCCTGGAGGTACAGCGCCCTTGTTCTCGACGGTGTTGATGTTGGCTACGCCTGCTAAGATTGCGGGATGCAAGGAAATCATCCTTTGTACTCCTCCCAATCAAGAAGGCAAGGTGCATCCTGCCATACTGATGGCAGCGAAGGTGGCAGGTGTCAGCAGAATCTTCAAGGCTGGTGGTGTGCAGGCCATTGGTGCGATGGCGTATGGAACGGAGTCTGTACCCAAGGTGAGCAAAATCTTTGGCCCAGGCAATCAGTTTGTCATGGCTGCCAAGCAGCAGGTGAGTCTGCATGAGGTGGCTATCGATATGCCAGCAGGTCCATCTGAAGTGGCTGTGGTGGCAGACGAAACCGCCAATCCTGTTTTTGTGGCTGCCGACTTGCTCTCTCAGGCTGAGCATGGTGTGGATTCGCAGGTTATCATGATCACAACCTCTGAGGCGATGGCTGAGCAGGTGGATGCTGAGGTGGCTCGTCAATTGGCCTTGTTGCCTCGCAAGGACATCGCTGAGAAATCCTTGCAGTATTCCCGTCTCATCATTGTGAAGGATATGGAAGAGGTTGTGGAGATGACCAACGAATATGCACCAGAACACCTCATCTTGGCCATCAAGGACTATGCGTCCTTTGCCGATCAGGTGGTAAACGCAGGCAGTGTCTTCTTGGGCAATTATTCCTGTGAGTCGGCTGGTGACTATGCTTCAGGCACAAACCATACGCTGCCAACTTCAGGCTATGCCAAGGCCTATAGCGGTGTGAACCTCGATTCGTTCTGTCGCAAGATCACTTTTCAGGAACTGTCGGCAGAAGGTGTCCGTTCCATTGGTCGTGCTGTCGAACTGATGGCCGAGGCCGAGCAGTTGGATGCCCATAAGAATGCGATGACCGTGCGACTTAATAATATATAATGTGTCATGAAAAGTTTGCAAGATTTAGTGCGTCCCAACATTTGGGCGCTCAAACCATATAGTTGCGCCCGCGATGAGTTCAAGGGCGTGAAGGCGGATGCTTTCCTCGATGCCAATGAGAATCCCTATCCCAATGGCGTCAACCGCTATCCAGACCCCTTGCAGGAACAGCTGAAGTTGGCTATTTCACCGCTGAAGAATGTGCCCGTGGAGAACATCTTTTTGGGCAATGGCAGCGATGAGGCGATAGATCTGCCATTCCGCATCTTTTGCCGACCAGGCAAGGACAATGTGGTGGCCATCTCTCCCACCTATGGCATGTATGAGGTTTGTGCCGACGTGAACGATGTGGAGTACCGTAAGGTGTCCCTCACTGAAGACTATGACATCGACCCTGATGCCCTGTTGGCAGCGTGTGATGAGAACACTAAGATTATCTTCATCTGTTCGCCCAACAATCCTACTGGCAATGCCTTCCAACGTGAGAAGATAGAGAAGGTTATCACCTCCTTCCAAGGTATCGTCATTGTGGATGAGGCATACAGCGATTTTTCAGCCCTTCGTCCTTTCCGCTTCGACATCCAGAAGTATCCCAACCTGATTGTGCTTGCTACCTTCTCCAAGGCTTGGGGAGCTGCAGGTATCCGTCTTGGTATGGCTTTTGCCAGCACAGAAATTATCGGACTTTACAACAAGGTGAAGTACCCCTACAACGTGAATGTGCTCACCCAGAAGAAGGCGATGGAGATCTTGAGCAATGTGACTCTGTTGCAGCGCCACATCACCATGATTCTCGAGGAACGTCAGACGCTCATGCAGTCGTTGTCCTTGTTGCCCATTTGCAAGAAGGTCTTTCCGACCGATGCCAACTTCGTTTTAGCTCGTGTGACGGATGCTGATGGCATCTACAGATATTTGGTGCAGAAGGGAGTGGTGGTACGCAACCGTAGTCATGTGCATCTCTGTGGTGATTGTCTTCGTATCACGGTGGGCACCAAGGATGAGAACACTAAACTGCTCTCAGCATTGAGACAATATGTATAAGATATGAAACAGGCACTTTTCATCGACCGTGACGGCACCATCCTTGTGGAGCCAGCCGACGAGCAGATTGATTCTTTCGATAAGTTTCAGTTTGTTCCAGGTGTCATTCGCAACCTCAATTTCATCCGCACCAAGCTCGACTTCGAGTTTGTGATGGTGAGCAATCAGGACGGGCTTGGTACAGCTTCCTATCCTGAAGCTGATTTCTGGCCAACCCACAACCTTATGCTCAACACGCTGAAAGGGGAAGGGGTTACGTTCGATGACATCCTCATCGACCGTTCGTTCCCTGCAGAAAACCTGCCTACCCGCAAGCCTGGCACAGGTATGCTGACGAAATATATGACTGGTGAGTACGACCTTGCCAACAGTTATGTGATAGGTGATCGCGAAACTGACAAGCAATTGGCTGTGAACCTTGGATGCAAGTATCTGATTTTGGGCGACAACGTGCAGTCGTGGGATGAAATCACGGAGATTCTTTTTGCTGGTGAACGTACCGCTTCTGTTCGTCGTACCACCAAGGAGACCGATATTGACATCAGCCTCAATCTCGATGGTACAGGGCAGTGTGACATCCAGACGGGTCTTGGTTTCTTCGACCACATGTTGGAGCAGATTGGCAAGCATGGTTCTATCGACCTTCGCATCCATGTGAAGGGTGACCTGAATGTCGATGAGCACCACACCATCGAGGACACAGGAATTGCCCTTGGCGAGTGCATCTATAAAGCCCTGGGTGATAAGCGTGGCATTGAACGCTATGGCTATACGCTTCCAATGGATGATTGCCTCTGTCAGGTGGCGCTCGACTTTGGAGGTCGTGCATGGCTCGTGTGGGATGCAGAGTTCAAGCGTGAGCGGGTAGGAGATATGCCTACTGAGATGTTCCTCCACTTCTTCAAGTCCTTCAGCGATGCCGCGCGTATGAACCTTAACATCAAGGCTGAAGGTGACAACGAGCACCATAAGATTGAAGGCATCTTCAAAGCCCTTGCCCGTAGTATCAAGATGGCCGTTAAGCGCGACATCTACAAATTCCAGCTCCCCAGCAGCAAAGGAGTTTTATGATGGACATATAATATGGTAAAATGTAAAGAGAAGACTGCGATTGGCAGCCTTCTCTTTTACTATTTGGGGAATCGTAAGCGATTCTATTCTGATGCTATGTCTTCAGTGTTCTGCTCAGCTTGCTGTAAGCGTGAGCCACATGCGCTGCAGAAAAGAGCATCGGCAGGATTCTTTTGTCCACATTGTCCACAGAAAATGCTTGGTTCCTCTTGAGGAGGTGGAGGAGTTCCCTGTTCTGATGGGGCTGAAGGTGGCGTTTGCTGGTCAGAAGGAGGTGGGGGAGGGGTTTCTTGCTTCTTGCCTATAGACTCGGCTTTCTCATTGAGCTTGCCAAAAGTTTCCTTGGCCTTGCCAATGATATTGACTACCCCTTCAGCAATTTCTTTGACACCTTCTCCCAAGCCTTCACCGAGCCGATTGAAACTGCCGTCTTCAATCTTCTCTTTGATACCGTTATTCACGTTTTCAGCCGTGCGGTTGATGAATTCTTCTATTGATGCCATAAGCGTCGCTTACTTCACCATGATTTTCTTGCCTTTTATCATGTAGATGCCTTTTTGAAGACCCATGAGGCTGTCTGCTACCTTCACACCTGAGAGGTTATAGACATCCACCTTCTCGTTGGTCTTGGCTACAGCCTTGATGCTGGCCACATCATCTGCAATGTGATTGGTCGTGAGGATAGTGGCGTTTCCATTGGAGAGTCGCACGAAGCAGCGGGTTGCGTAGAAGCCGTTGGTGGTTTCATCTACATTCACGAAAGAGGCTTCGGCATTGTCTTTCGCCAGAATGCCATAAAGACCCTTGGCCTGCTGTTGGAACTTGACTGCACCCATTGTGACTGTCTCGCCTGTTCCTTCGGCTGTGAAGGAAATGGATGCCTCGTCTTCAGCAATCACTACGTTCTCAGCCGTGAATTTCTTGGAGCCATTCTCGCCTGTGTAGTGGAGAATGTAAGGGATGTTGGCCTGAATGCCTTCTGACTTGCAGTTTTGGAAGTTGAGTTTCACGTTCACGCCGTCCTTCTCAACACCTACGAGTCTTTCGAGCTTGCAGTCGCTTCCGAACACTTCATTTACCTGTGTTTCAGACAGAGCGAAAGGAAGTGAGATGGTGTTCCATCCCTTGAAGACGTAACGGCTGACCGACACGTTCATTTTCTTTCCTGCATACTTGGCAAGGTCGGTTCCCTTGTAAGTGCTCAGTGTCATTGTTTCCTGAGCCGACATGCTGATGCAACCAAGTGCAAAAGCTGCCATGAGTAATAATTTCTTCATACGCTTTAGGTGTTTGTTGTTAATAATATGTTATGTGTATGTTCCCTTATTTGATTTCTTTGATAAATCCGTTTCGATAGGCGAAGAGGAGACGTTTGAGGTTCTCCACTTTGGCACGTAGCACCTTGCCCTTGTCGGTGTCCTTCACATACATGCGCTGCGAACTCAACTCCACGATTTGTGTGGAACTCTTGATGTCGTCGCCATTCTGGATGGCATCTTCGGCAGAACGGAAAGGTTGATGCTGCACGAGGTCAAGTCCTCGGCTGTGGAATGTGAGCGTGTAACCCGCAATGCCCGTCTCTGGTTGGTAAGCACGTGAGAAGCCTCCATCGATGACCAAGAGTTTCCCGTTTGCCTTGATAGGTGTTTCACCTTTCAACACTTTCACAGGGGTGTGTCCATTGATGATGTGACGATGCTTTCCTTCCACTCCGAAGTCATCGAGAATCATGTCCACCGTCTTCTCATCGTTGTTATATTGGTAGTAGTAACCTTTTGTTTCAGTATGCGTTGACTTGTCCTTGATGAAGTATCTTTCGAAGGTGGTCATCTTGTCCTTGTCAAAGAGCGGGGAGTTCTTTCCACACCAAAGATACCAGATGTAGTCTTTGGCATAGTTCTTCCGTTCTTTGGGTGTGTCGTTGTTGAACGCCTCACGGACAATGTGCCCAGTCTTCTTCATTAAAGCCATTCCTTTGTACTTCTTTCCGTTGATTTCCACCTCTTTCAGGGAACCGTCTGCGTTGAGAGGAACGGTAGCATGATACATGAGGTTGCTGTTGGCGATGGAGTACATGCCTCCATGTGCCAAGAGACACTGGATGTGGCGTTGCAACTTGTCGCTGGTTCGGAACGAGTGTTCCAATTTCGCCATAAGCATTTCCTCTTCCTCCGTCAAGGCATTGGGATTATCCTTGCTGACAGTAGGAAGGAAGGTGTCGAGCAGTTCGTATTCGTTGCCATCGATGAAGCAGGTTCCGTGGTTGAAGTAGATATGTTCCAGCATCTTGCGCCCTGCCATATCGAACTCAGGATGGCGGTCGATGATGCGTGCCTCTTCCTTGAACTGGATGATGGTGATGGCCTTGTGCATCTGGGCAATCAGGCGGTTGGTCTTCTTGTCGTGCTGGCTCTCTTTGCTCAATTCGTTGGCGGTGAAGAGTTTGCAGGGGTCATCCTTGTAGGTCTCCATCGCAAAGGTGGCGAGGGGTAGAAGATTGATGCCATAGCCATCTTCGAGCGTGGTGAGATTGCCGTATCTGAGGGAGAGTCTTAATACGTTGGCGATGCATGCACGGTTGCCAGCTGCTGCCCCAAACCATTCGATGTCATGATTTCCCCACACGATGTCGAAATGATGGTAGTTCATTAGGGTTTCCATGATGAGGTGTGCGCCAGGACCACGGTCGAAAATGTCACCCAACAGATGCAGACGGTCAATCGCCAATCGTTGAATCAGATTGCAGATGGATACGATGAAGTGGTCGGCTCGCTGGGTCTCGAGAATCGTCTGGACAATCACGTTGTAATATTGATGTCGCTTCTCGCCCACACCGCTGTGACTCTCGTGGAGGAGTTCTTCGATGATGTAGCCAAATTCCTCGGGCAATTCCTTGCGAATCTTGCTACGTGTGTATTTGGAACTCACCTCCCTCAACACTTTGATCAACTGGTTGAGCGTGATGATGTAGAAGTCTTCTAGATTCGTCTCTGCTGCCTTGATGCGCTGAAGTTTGGCTTCAGGGTAGTAGATGAGGGTGCAGAGTTCTTGTTTTTCTGACAAACGAAGGGTTGGACCAAAGATTTCTTCCACTTTCCTTTTCACATAGCCAGATGCGTTTCTCAGCACATGATTGAAAGCATCACTCTCACCATGTGGGTCGCTGATGAAGTGTTCCGTGGGTTTCGGTAGGTTCAGGATGGCCTCTAAATTGATGATCTCACAACTTGCCTCTGCCACATTGGGATAACTTTGTGCCAGCAACTGCAAGTAACGGAGGTCTTCCTTAATTTCCTCTTCAGTGAATATGTTTTCCTTCTCGTTGTCCATGTAAAGGTATTTGCGGGGCAAAGATAAGTAAAAGTTGAGAATTAAGAATGAAGAATGAGGAATTTTTTATTTGTTTTTTTTATTTGGATGGAGTAATGCCCTTTTTTTGTCCAAAAATCAAAATAAATTTTGTTTTTCTCTCACTTAGTCGTACCTTTGCAGCCAAAATATAGAAAGGACATCAAATTATGGCTGCACGATTAAGATTCAAGGTAGTGGATGAGGCGTTCAAGCGCGCTCCTGTTCATGTGGAGTTACCCAAGGAGCGTCCAAGTGAATATTTTGGCAAGTACGTCTTCAATAAACAGAAGATGTACAAATATCTCCCTGCTAAAGTGTATAAGAAGATGTGCGATGTCATTGACAATGGCGCACCTTTTGATAGAACCATTGCCGACGAGGTGGCACAAGGAATCAAGACTTGGGCTATCGAGAACGGTGTGACGCACTATACGCACTGGTTCCAACCGCTCACCGAAGGAACGGCTCAGAAGCACGATGGCTTTGTGGAGCACGACGGAAAGGGTGGAATGGTGGAGGAATTTGAAGGTAAGCTCCTCGTTCAGCAGGAGCCAGATGCCAGTTCTTTTCCCTCAGGTGGCATTCGCTCTACTTTCGAGGCACGTGGTTACTCCGCTTGGGATCCTACATCGCCAGTCTTCATCATTGGCGACACGCTGATGATTCCTACCATCTTCATCTCCTACACAGGAGAAGCACTCGACTATAAAGTGCCACTCAAGAAAGCCCTTCATGCGGTTGACAAAGCGGCTACGGCTGTGGCTCAATATTTCTATCCTGAAGTGAAGAAGGTGATTTCAAACTTGGGTTGGGAACAGGAGTATTTCTTGGTAGATGAATCGCTTTATGCAGCCCGTCCTGATTTGGTCATGACTGGACGAACTCTGATGGGACATGATTCTGCCAAGAATCAGCAGATGGATGACCACTATTTTGGTTCTATCCCTGCCCGTGTGGAAGAGTTCATGAGGGACATTGAGATACAGGCGCTTGAATTGGGCATTCCTTGCAAGACTCGTCATAATGAGGTGGCTCCCAACCAGTTTGAGTTGGCACCCATCTTTGAGGAGACCAATCTTGCCGTTGACCACAACATGCTTATGATGTCCATCATGAAAGGTGTGGCTCGCAAGCATGGTTTCCGTTGCTTGTTGCATGAGAAGCCTTTCAAGGGTGTGAATGGGTCAGGCAAGCATAACAATTGGTCTTTATCCACTGATACAGGCATTCTGCTTCATGCCCCTGGTAAAACGGCGATGGACAATCTCCGTTTCGTCACCTTCATTGTCGAGACACTCAAGGCAGTCTATGATCATAACGGATTGTTGAAGGCCTCTATAATGAGTGCCACCAATGCTCATCGTTTGGGTGCTAATGAGGCACCTCCTGCTATCATTTCTTCTTTCTTGGGTAAGACGGTGACGGACTTGCTGGAGCATGTGGAGAAAGCGGATGATGATAATCTCTCGATGGCTGGCAAGAAAGCCTTCAAACTCGATTTGCCTTCTATTCCAGAACTGCTCATCGACAATACTGACCGCAACCGCACTTCTCCGTTTGCCTTCACGGGCAATCGCTTTGAGTTTCGTGCCGTAGGCAGTGAAGCCAATTGTGCCTCAGCCATGCTGTTGCTCAATGCGGCTGTAGCAGAAGCCCTTATCGACTTCAAAACACGTGTCGATGCCCTCATCTCTAAGGGAGAAGCAATGGAGGCTGCCATTCTGAAAGTGGTGCGTGAGGACATCAAGCATGTTAAGCCCATCATCTTCAATGGCAATGGTTATAGCGATGAATGGAAAGCGGAAGCAGCTAAACGTGGTCTTGATTGTGAGACTTCTGCGCCTCTTGTCTTCGACAACTATCTGAAGGAATCTTCTATCCAGATGTTTGGAAAGACGCATGTGATGAATCGTTTGGAACTTGAGGCACGCAACGAAATCAAATGGGAGACCTATACGAAGAAGATCCAGATAGAGTCGCGCATCTTTGGTGACCTCTGTCTTAACCACATCATCCCAGTTGTCACCAAATATCAGTCAGTTCTGATTGATAATGTGCATAAAGTGCAAGATATCTTCCCTGCTGAAAAGGCACAGAAGATATCGAAAGAAAATCTTCACCTGATCGAACTTATCTCTGATCACGAGAGTTTCATTGTCGAGAATGTGGAGAAGATGGTGGAGGCGCGCAAGGTGGCCAATCGTATTGAGTTAGAGCGTGAGAAAGCTATTGCCTATCACGACACGGTGGCTCCTCTCTTGGAGGAAATACGTTACCATGTTGACAAACTTGAGGCGATTGTGGACGATGAGGCTTGGCCACTGCCCAAATATCGCGAACTCCTGTTTATCCGATAAAGCTTATTCCTTGAACTGATAGCAACCTGCATCAGGCTTTGTTCCACGCTCTATTCCATTCATGTCGGTGGGGTAGAGCGTGGCGTATGTTTCGGATCCTTTGCCACGTGCCACACTGAGTGTGTCAAGACGGAAATCATAGATGTAGGCATCGGTGTCGAATGTCTTGAAGTTGGTCTCTTTGTAGGTGGCTGAGTCTTTGGATTCCTCCGTGCATTGGCTGAAATAGGTCTCATCTCTCACATCTGTCAGCAACACGCAGTTGTAGAAATGAAGATTGAGCGCCAGATTGCCTGGATTGCCAAACACTTCATCGTTTGCATAGCCTGTGATGAAACAGTTATAGAAATTGACCGACTCTATCTGATGCTCATCCTTGCCGAAATAGTTGCTCACAGACAGGGCATGTCCACGATCAGCTTTCCAAGGATAGAATTGTGCGATGGTGCAATGGATGAAGTCAGCTGTACCTCCATAAATGCTCACGCAGTCATACTTGCTATTGCTGATCTGTGTGTTGGCAATGAGTGCTTTGCTGTCTTTCAGATAAAGTCCATAGCCTGCCACATTGTGGATGATGGAGTTGGTGATGCTCACATTTCCTTCAATTGAATCGCACCGAATGCCATAATTGCCACTATGGATGTCGGCATGGTTCAAGGTGCAGCCTTGGCACGAAGCCGTCAACTGTATGCCTCCCCATTGGTTTTCTAATCGGTCGTAGGGCAGATAGGGAAACATCTTGTCTATGCGGTCACCACGAAGCGTGACAGGATTCTCTTGAGTACCTTCGATAGCCAATTTCCCATGCACAATCAAGCTTGCGCCATTGTGGAAATAGAGCGTTGTACCTGCGGCCAGTGTCAATGTGGCGTCTTTCCCCACCACCAGACTGTCATACACCACACGTGGCAATCCTTCGTTGGTAAAGGTCTGATTGTCCTTTAGCACCTCGCCTTTCATCGCTATCATGTTCTGTCCTGATGCTTCCAGTATTACCTTCTGCTGTTTGCCATTCTCCAGCGTGAACACGATGGCATCATTGATTTTGGTCGGTTCCGTCGAAGTGTTGACGGGGGGGATTACCTTCACAAATACACAGATGCTGTCCTTGTGCAATACCTGCACATCGCTCACCGAGGTGCCGTTTTGCCCATCCACATTCATCATAAACCCAGAGGTGCCTTTCGACTCCAATTCCACATGGGCAATGTGCACTCCCTTGTCGTGCCGGTTATATACCTGAAATCGTTTCGTTGTCGAGATGAGGCCAGTAAACACCGTGTCGAATTGGATGGTGTCTTGACTGAAAGCCAGCACGGCATCGCCAGCTGTCGTGAAGGTTTCTTCATCATTGCACGATGAGAGCAGGGCAGGGCAGAGCAGAGCCACCATCGCCCCCAAGATGATTGTATGTGTGAATCTTCTCATATATATCAATGAAAGGGTGAATCATTCTTATAAACGAACGATTCACCCTTTTTATTGTATGTCAGTCACGATTTATGCTTGCGCCTTGAGCATCTCGTCGATGCTGGCAGCAGCCTTGCGACCATCACCCATGGCGAGAATCACGGTTGCACCACCACGCACGATGTCGCCACCTGCGAAAATGGTTGGGATGCTCGACTGCATCTGGTCGTTCACAGCGATGGTGTTCTTGCGACCCAATTCAAGACCTTCCACAGACTTAGGCACGAGTGGGTTAGGTGACACACCAACAGCCACGATGGCCATGTCGATGTCGCGAGTCACCACCTTGCCTTCCACAGGGATAGGAGAACGACGACCTGAAGCATCTGGCTCGCCCAGTTCCATCACTTGGAGTTTCACTTGAGTCACATTGCCCTTTTCGTCTGAAATATACTCGATTGGGTTGTGGAGTGTGAGGAATTCGATACCCTCTTCCTTGGCGTGCTTCACCTCTTCCACACGTGCAGGCATTTCTGCCTCTGAACGACGGTATGCGATGAACACATGCTCAGCACCCAGACGCTTGGCTGTACGGCAGGAGTCCATTGCTGTGTTACCACCACCTACGACCATGACGCTCTTGGCCTTCACCACAGGTGTGTCGCTGGCAGGGTTCGATGCGTCCATAAGGTTCACACGCGTGAGGTATTCATTGGATGACATGATTCCCACAGAGTTTTCACCTGGGATGCCCATGAAGTTAGGCAGACCTGCACCAGAAGCCACGAAGATAGCCTTATAACCTTCGTCTTCTAACTGCTGGATGGTGATGGTCTTACCTACAATGCAATCCTTCACGAAGTTCACACCAATCTTGCGGAGATTCTCGATTTCAACGTCCACGATGGCGTTAGGCAGACGGAACTCTGGAATACCGTACTTGAGCACACCACCAATCTCGTGCAATGCCTCAAACACAGTCACATCATAACCAGCTTTTGCCAAGTCGCCAGCACAAGATAGACCAGCAGGACCAGAACCCACGATGGCAACCTTTTTGCCGTTCTTTGGAGCACACTCTGGGAGAGCCATCTTGCCCGACTGACGCTCAAAGTCAGCAGCAAAACGCTCCAGATAGCCGATAGCCACAGGTTTGTGACCCATCTTCGTGTGGATACATTTGCTTTCGCACTGCTTCTCCTGAGGACAAACACGTCCGCAGACAGCAGGCAGAGCAGAAGTGGCTTTGAGCACCTTGGCAGCCTCGAGGAACTGTCCACGCTCGATATTCTTCACGAATGAAGGGATATTGATGCTGACGGGGCAACCTTCCATACAAGAAGGTTTAGCACAGTCGAGGCAACGCTTTGATTCTGTCAATGCCTGTTCGATGGTCAGACCTTGGTTCACCTCCTCAGTACGAGTGGTAGCACGATAGACAGGGTCAAGTTCGCTCATCACACAACGCTCAATCTCACCACGCTCCTTGGCTTTCATGCTGCCAAACAACTCCTTGCGCCATGCTGCATTGCGGTCTGTGAGTTCAGCCAGCGGTGTATCAGTTGTCATACCTGAAGCATCTACAGCTGCTTCTTCCTTCTTCGTGACAGCAACACTCTCCACATGTTCCTCCAGCTTCTTCATCTCCTCCAATTCCTGTGGCTTGAAAGCACCCATGCGCTTGAACATCTCGTCGAAGTCCACCTCATGACCATCAAACTCTGGACCATCGACGCAGACGAAACGAGTCTTGCCACCCACAGTGATACGGCAAGCACCGCACATACCCGTACCATCCACCATGATGGTGTTCAACGATACATCGGTAGGCACATTATATTTCTTCGTGAGCAGGCAGCAGAACTTCATCATGATGGCAGGACCAATGGCAAAGCACTTGTCCACCTTCTCGCGCTGGATCACCTGTTCTATGCCGACAGTCACCACACCTTTCTGACCATAAGAGCCATCGTCTGTCATGATGATGACCTCGTCAGAGTGCTTGCGAACCTCATCCTCCAGGATGATGAGTTCCTTGGTGCGACCAGCCAACACAGAAACCACCTTGTTGCCAGCAGCCTTCAAAGCCTTGATGATAGGCAGCATGGGAGCCACACCCACACCACCACCAGCACAAACGACTGTGCCGAAATTCTCGATGTGAGTAGCCTGACCCAGAGGACCCACCACGTCAGTGATGTAGTCGCCCTCATTGAGGTTGCAAAGTTTAGTGGAAGAATACCCCACCTTCTGTACCACCAGCGTGATGGTGCCAGCTTCGATGTCGCTGTCAGCAATGGTGAGTGGCATACGTTCGCCCAGTTCGCCCACGCGAACAATGACGAAGTGGCCAGCCTTACGAGATTTAGCGATGAGGGGTGCTTCAACCACCAGTTTGAAGACCTTCTCGCTGAACTGCTCTTTCTTTACGATCTTATTCATAATAATATATCTTATTGTGTAAATAGTATCTTTTTACCACATTTCAAGACAAAAACGCTGCAAAGTTACGGATAAATGAGCACAATACAAAGTGGAAAAGCCTTTTTTTGTTTTTTCCTTCCGAATTATTTGCAAAGTCCTAAATATTGATATATTTTTGCAACGTGTTCCATGAGATGCATCCAGATATGTTGTGTGGAGGAGGAAGTTTGGTGGAGAAATCGGGGTGTGGAGGAGGAAAAAGTGATGATTTGTGAGTTTTTTCTTGGTGTTATGCTCAGTTATGCGTACCTTCGCAAGCGGAAAGGAGAAGTGAAGAATATGACACTACTGGAACAGAATACAGATAGGATTCCATCACCTTGTTATGTGATGGAGGAGGAATTGCTGCGGAGGAACTTGGAGTTGATTCGCAGTGTGGCACAGCGTGCTGAGGTGGAGATCATCTTGGCGTTTAAGGCGTTCGCCTTGTGGAGGAGTTTCCCAATTTTCAGGGAGTACATCAGCCATACGACGGCTTCGTCGCTGTTTGAGGCGAGGCTGGCATTGGAGGAGTTTGGCAGCAAGGCGCATACGTATTCACCTGCTTATACAGAGGAGGATTTTGAGGAGATATTGGCTTGTTCGAGCCATATCACGTTCAATTCGCTGAGCCAATATAGTCGGTTTGCGCCGAAGGTGAAGGGTAGGGCATCGGTGGGTTTGCGTGTGAATCCTGAATACAGCGAGATTGAGACGGAACTCTACAATCCCTGTGCTCCAGGTTCGCGCTTCGGCATCTTGGCGAAGGATCTGCCTGAGATGTTGCCAACTGACATTGAGGGGTTCCACATCCACTGTCATTGTGAATCGGGCAGCGATGTGTTTGCTCGGACTTTGGCGCATATCGAAGAGAAGTTCTCTGGGTGGTTTGCCCAACTGAAATGGATCAACTTTGGTGGAGGGCATTTGATGACGCGCAAGGATTATGATGTGGATTTGCTCATCGAGACGCTGCAAGGTTTCCATGCGCGCTATCCCCATTTGAAGGTCATCCTCGAACCTGGCAGTGCTTTTGCTTGGCAGACAGGACCGCTCGTGACGAAGGTGGTGGACATCGTGGAGAATGCGGGCATCAAGACTGCCATCATCAATGCCAGTTTCACTTGTCACATGCCTGATTGTTTGGAAATGCCGTACCAACCCGAAATAAGAGGTGCAGAGATGGTGGATGAAAAACTGTCAGCTGTTAGCTGTCAACTGTCAAATATTTACCGCATCGGTGGCAATTCTTGTCTTTCTGGCGACTTCATGGGCATGTGGAGATTTGACCACGAACTGCAGATCGGGGAGACGTTGATCTTTGAGGACATGATTCATTACACGACGGTGAAGACAACAATGTTCAATGGTATTGGACATCCGTCTATTGGCATGCTAAAAAAAGACGGAACATTTGAGTTGTTCCGTCAATATACTTACGAAGATTATCGCGATAGGATGTGTTAGAAGCGTCCGCCTCCACCGCCGAAGCCTCCACCGCCGAAGCCACCGCCTCCGCCGAAGCCTCCTCGACCTCCGCCGCCTTCGCCTCCACGACCTCCTCGGCCGCCACCTTCTGGCATTTGCATGCCGTCGGGCATTTCGTTGCGGAAGTTGCGCATCTCGCGAAGGTCGCGACGAGCCTCTCTGGAGCCAAACAGGTTGAAGCGCCAACGGAAGTTGAGCAGCAGGTAGCTGTAGATGGCTGTTGTTTCACGGTCGGAACGTGAATAGGCATCGATGGTACGGCTGATGTTACTCCGACGGTTCAAGATGTCGTATGCCTGCAACGAGATGGTCGCCTGCTTCTTATAGAGGAATCGATAACTGATCTGGGCGTTCCAGATGAGTTCGTTGGTGTTCATGCTTGCCGATGAATAACCACGACGTGAACTCATGTTGATGTCGGTGGAGAAGCCGAATCCGTTGTCGAAATTTCCTGTGGAGGAGAGTCCATATCGGAAGTCGAACGTGCTTTGGTTGCTGGACTCGACGAGTTCACTTTCTGTCTTATGCCAGTTGACTCGTCCTGTGGCACGCACGTCGAAGTTGTTCAGACGCAGGGAGATGGTCAGGTTCTCGCCGAGGGTGTTGGATATCACAGAGTTCTTGAAGGTCTCGTGGTTTTGATAGATGTAGCTGACTCGGTTGTCATGCGATCCGCTGGTGCTGGCGTTCAAGGTCAGACGTTCCCATCCGAGGGGCGTGTTGAATCCGAAATTCATGTTCATGCTCCAGTTGCCGTTGATGTTCTCGGGTCGTGTGCGCTGTCCACCTGTCTCCTCGTTGTATTCCGTACGGTTGGAGATACTGTTTTTGGTGGTGTTGTAGCTGATGTTCGCATTGGCGCTCCTTCTGGTTGCCTCCCAATAGTTGTTCCAACTTGCGTTGATGTTGTGGGTGAATGAAGGCTTCAGATCTGGATTACCCTCACGGATGTTGAGCGGATTGCTGTTATCGGTCAGGTTGAAGAGGCTGGTCATGTCGGGCTGGCTTGTGTTGCCTCGATAGGTGATGTTGAGCGTATGGCGACGTGTGAAACGGAACCGTGCGTTCAATGTCGGGCTGATGCGCGAGATGTTGCGGCTGGCAATGGTGTCGAGTCCTTGATACTGATAGACCATCTTCTGATTCTGCTGCTCGATGCGGAAACCTCCACTGATGTTGAGCAACTGGGTCACGTAGCGAAGTGTAAAGTTGATGTTATGCGTCTTGTTGATGTTGTCGGTATAGCGTGACAGCGAGTCGCTCAGGAATTCGAAGTAGTTGGGTGCGAGCATGCCATACTGCCCATAGTCCTCCCAAAGCATCTGACCGATGGAATCAATCTTTGCAAAGTCGTAGGTCTGTCCGTCAGCGTGACGCTTCGAGTAGTCGTAACTATAGTTGAGCTGGGCATAAAGATTACGAAGAACAGGTTCGGAATAGGTGAATCCCACACTATAGTTTCGGGTGCTCTGTGGATTGTTGCGATGGCGATAGGTCAAGTCGGTCGAGTCATTGCGCTGGTGATAGATGACGTTCGACCAGTTGTAGTTCTTGCTGCCACTGCCACTGGCTGTGCCGTTCATGCGGAGGCTGATGTTACGTCCATTGCTGCCTGTCACAGCCCCTGGACCGAACCAAGGCCCTCCACCCAATCGGCGGTTGAGCATCAGACTTCCATTGAAGTTGTAATTGTCACCATCCGTCCAGTTTCTGGAGGCGTTCTCATTGATTTTGATGTCATTGCTAATTTGTGCCATCTGATTGAGTGGGTCAGTCACCCCGTTCCGATAGGGATCATCATTGAAAGTGACAGAGGCGTTCTCTGACGAACTCTTCGAATCTCCTGCTGAGAATCGTGGTTGGAAGAGCAGGGTAGTGACAGAGTCAAGTTTCCATTCAATCTTGAAGTCGCCATTCACGCTGTTGCTTTTGTTGGTGTTTGAGTTGCGGCTATTGCTGTAGGATGCGGCTCTCACGAAGTTCTGACTGCTGTTCCATGAGGCTGAATGGCTTTTATTATAGTTGACACGAATGTTTCCACCAAATTCAAAGTCCTTGACATCAAAGACCAGACGTCCACCGATCTGTCGGGCGGTGGCATTACCGTTGTTGCCTGTATTGTTCTGCGAACCGATGATATTTCCCTGTATCTTGTCCGAGAAGCGGTTGATGGTCGTTCGGAGTGAATACAGGTCGTGGGTACCATACCCCGCATTGATGTCGCCAAACCATCCTTGTTGGAATCCTTTCTTGATGGTCAAGTCCATCACCGTCTCCTCCTCTCCATCGTCTATACCCGTGATGCGGCTGAAGTCCGACTGTCTGTCGTAGGTCTTCACCTTGTCGACAATCTCCGCAGGCAGGTTCTTCAACGACATGTTCTGGTCGTTGCCGAAAAACTCCTTACCACCTACTAAGATTTTCTTGACGGTCTTGCCATTCACCTTGATGACGCCATCTGATATTTCCACACCTGGCAGTTTCTTGATCAGGTCTTCCAACACACTTCCTTCAGGCACTTTGAACGCATCGGCATTGAAGATGAGCGTGTCGTCCTTCATCTCCATCTCCTTCAGTTCGGCAGTCACAACGGCCTGATTCAGCAGAATGGTGTTAGGAATCAGCAACACCGTTCCCACTGTCTGCGTGCCCTTGTTGTTTTGGCGGCTGATGGTAAGAGGACGATAGAAGTTGTAATAACCGATATACGTGATTTTCAGCATGTACTTGCCGTCCTTCACGCCTTTGATGTTGAAAGCGCCGTCCTTCGACGTCGTTCCTCCATACACCATTTGTGCTGTGTCAGGAGTCATCACCATCACAGTGCCTGACATCAGTGCTTCGCCTGTTTCACTGTCAATCAATTTACCTTTCAGTGCTGTTTGTGCTTGTGCTGCAAAAACTGAAGCCAATAAGATGACGAAAAGAATAGATTTTTGAAATAAATTCATGTTGGAAAGTTTTGGTTTCGCTTCATAGGACGTTTTGTTGGTCAAAAGGTTTAACGTGTTAGACTGAAATGGATAAAAAACAGAAAAAGTTTCAAACTTTCGTCTGAAACTCTTTCCGTTTGCGGTGCGTACGAGACTCGAACTCGTGACCCCATGCGTGACAGGCATGTATTCTAACCTACTGAACTAACGCACCAAAATTTCTATTTTTCACTTTTCAATTGTCAACTTTCACTTTTCAACTCGTTTGCGGTGCGTACGAGACTCGAACTCGTGACCCCATGCGTGACAGGCATGTATTCTAACCTACTGAACTAACGCACCAATGATTTTGTTGCCTCCAGAACCGCTGTTCTTTCGTTAGCGAGTGCAAAGGTACGACATTCTGCGAAACTGACAAAGGATTTCCGACTTTTTTTTCAAAGGAACGAAAAAAATATTTTTTGAGCAGGCTAAAAAACACCTGAAATCCTTCACTTCATGCATTCGTACATAGCAAAAGGCACCTTTACGAGAGCTAAGTTGCACACAAATGGTGTTTTTCTCACTTTTGTTTTTTAGTGTCATGGAAAAGTCGTATCTTTGTAAACTTTTTAGAAGGCGCACGTGATAGGCGTGTCCCTTTTTCGTTGAAAATACTACACATTATTAATAATCATAAATCAAACTCATCATTACATTATGAAGATTTCGAGAATTGACCACCTTGGTATAGGTGTGGAGAGCATCGACGCAGTGCTCCCTTATTTCGAGAACGTGCTTGGCCTGAAGTGCTATGCAATTGAAGAAGTGGCTGACCAGAAGGTGAAGACTGCCTTCCTGAAGGTTGGTGAGGTGAAACTGGAACTCTTGGAGCCAACATCTCCAGAGTCTGCTGTGGCCAAGTGGCTTGAGAAAGGCGGCAAGGGTGTTCACCATGTGGCTTTTGCTGTTGAGGATGGTGTGGCTGAAGCACTCGTTGAGGCTGAGGGCAAGGAAATCCGCCTGATTGACAAGCAGCCACGTCCAGGTGCTGAGAAGATGAGCATCGCCTTCTTGCATCCAAAATCTACTGCTGGCATCTTGACCGAGCTTTGCGAACCACAAAACAAGTGAAAAGGGAAAAATTCTTAAAGAATATTTTTTATGTCTAAGCAAACAGAAAGAATACAGGAGTTGATAGAACTCCGTCAGAAAGCGCGTCTGGGTGGTGGCGAGAAGGCCATCGACAAGCAGCACGCAAAGGGCAAGTTCACGGCTCGTGAACGCATCAGCATGCTCCTCGACGAGGGCAGTTTTGAAGAGTATGACATGTTCAAACTCCACCGTTGTACCAATTTCGGCATGGAGAAGAAGCAGTATCTGGGTGATGGTGTTGTGACAGGTTCTGGTACCATCGGTGGACGTCTCGTGTTCATCTTCGCTCAAGATTTCACTGTGAATGCTGGTTCGCTCTCTGAGACGATGAGCCAGAAGATTTGCAAGATCATGGACATGGCCATGAAGGTGGGTGCTCCAGTGATTGGTCTGAACGACTCTGGTGGTGCACGTATTCAGGAAGGTATCAATGCTCTGGCAGGTTACGCTGAGATTTTCCAGCGCAACATTATGGCTTCAGGTGTGATTCCACAGATTTCAGGTATCTTTGGTCCATGTGCTGGTGGTGCTGTGTATTCTCCTGCATTGACCGACTTCACCCTCATGATGGAGAACACATCGTTCATGTTCCTGACGGGTCCAGCTGTAGTGAAGACTGTGACAGGTGAGGATGTGGATCAGGAGAGTCTGGGTGGTGCATCCGTTCACTCTACCAAGTCAGGTGTGACGCACTTCACTGCTGCTACAGAGGAGGAAGCGATGGCGATGATTCAGCAGCTCATCTCTTACATTCCTCAGAACAACCAGGAGGAGACTCCACGTGTGGAATGTACTGACCCCATCGATCGTCTGGAGGATTCCCTCAACGAGATTATCCCAGACAATCCTAACCAGGCCTACGACATGTATAAGGTCATTGCCGCTACAGTCGATAATGGCGAGTTCTTCGAGGTACAGCCACGCTATGCGCAGAACATCATCGTTGGTTTCGCTCGCTTCAACGGACGCTCAGTCGGTATCGTTGCCAATCAGCCCAGCAAGTTCGCTGGTGTGCTTGACTGCAACGCATCTCGCAAGGGTGCCCGTTTCGTTCGTTTCTGCGATGCCTTCAATATCCCAATCGTGAGCTTCGTCGATGTGCCAGGTTTCCTACCAGGTACAGGTCAGGAGTACAATGCTGTCATCCTGCATGGTGCCAAGTTGCTCTACGCTTACGGCGAAGCTACAGTGCCAAAGGTGACTGTGACACTCCGCAAGTCATACGGCGGTTCTCACATCGTGATGTCTTGTAAGCAACTGCGTGGTGACATCAACTACGCATGGCCATCAGCCGAAATCGCAGTGATGGGTGCCAGTGGTGCAGCTGCTGTGCTCTATGCGCGTGAGGCTAAGCAGATCAAGGAAGAGGGTGGTGATGCAAAGGCATTCATCGCAGAGAAGGAGGAGGAATACTCCAAGCTCTTCGCCAATCCTTATCAGGCTGCCAAGTATGGCTACATCGACGATGTCATCGAGCCACGCAACACTCGTTTCCGCGTCATCCGCGCACTCGAGCAGTTGGCCAACAAGTCACTTACCAATCCTGCTAAGAAACACGGTAATATTCCATTGTAAGCATTATGAGAAAATTTATATCCATTGTCTCATTCCTCGTAGCCACCTCGGCTGCTATGGCACAAGGCGCACACGACTTCAAGATCAATGAAGTCTATGTGTATGGATGTGCTGGTCGCTGTCATGAGGCTCAGGCTGACAGTGGTGCTGTGGCTCCTGAAAAGGAGGAGCACTGCAAGAAGCCAGCCAGCTACGTGGATGAATATGGTCAGCAGGCCTCATGGATTGAGATTGAGAACACTTCTTATTCGACCCACGACATCAGAAACTGTTTCCTCACCATCAATCCTGCCGTGCTCGACAAGAACATGTCGGCTCCAGAGCGCGAGAAGCTCATGTCAGTCATTCCTGCGGGCGACCCACGCACATCGATTGCGGCCAAGCAACGCATCACGTTCTTTGCCGATGGTCACACCAACCGTGGTACGCTTCATCTCAACTTCAAGCTTCCTGTGGGTGAGCCATTCACCATCTATCTCTTCGATGGCAACGCAGTCGATTTGCTCGACTCCGTGCGTGTCGAGGCCATCCCTGTTGGTTCCAGCTTTGCTCGCATCGCTGGTGATGAATGGCAGGTGCTCGAGGCCGACAAGGTGACACCCAATGCACCTAATGTGGCCTACCACAACGATAAAATCAAGGAGTTCAAGGAGAAAGATCCACACGGCATCGCTATGACGCTCATGTGCATGGGTGTGGTGTTCTCTTGCCTCATTCTGCTCTTCGTCTTCTTCCACATCTTTGGTTGGATCATGAACCGTATGGCTAAATTGGCTCGTGTACGTGCTATCCGTGCCATCCATGAACAAGCAGAACGTGTGGTTGAAATGGCCAAGCAGGGTACCACAGAGACCAGGGGTATCGAAATGGAGAACTATGCCGCCGTCATTGGTTTGGCACTCCATGAGTACTTTGGTGGAACCCACGACCTTGAGTCGGGCATCCTGACCATCCAGCAGACGTCCACAACGTGGGCTGACAAGAGTCACGAACTTCGTGTAACCCCACAGATTCATCCAGCAAACTAAAATTGAAAAATTGAAAAGTTGAAAAATTGAAGAAAAAGCAAGCCGCAAGGTAAAACTTCAATTCTTCAATCCTTAAATTCTTAAATTTTTTATGAAAGAATATAATTATAAGATAAAGGGTGCTCCTTACAATGTGAAGATCAATGGCATTGAGGAGAACATCGCAAAGGTTGAGGTGAACGGCATCGAATTTGATGTGGAACTCGAAAAGCCCGTTGCTCAGCCTAAACCAGTAGTTCGTGCCGTTGCTGCTCCAGTTAAGACTGTTGAGGCTCCAAAGGCTGCTCAGGAAGCTGTTGAGGCAGGTGTATCTGCTGTTCGTGCTCCGCTGCCAGGCACAGTGAATGACATCAAGGTGACCGTGGGTCAGGCTGTGAAGAAGGGCGAGACCATCGTCATTCTTGAGGCCATGAAGATGGAGAACAACATCGACTCCGATCGTGATGGCAAGGTCAAGGAAGTGAAGGTGCAGAAGGGCGACACAGTCATGGAAGGCACCGTCCTCGTTACCATCGGATAAAATAGAATTGAAAAATTGAAAAGTTGAAAAATTGAAATTCTAAACAGTCTGTATGGCAACTTCAATTCTTCAATCCTTAAATTCTTAAATTATTATTTATGTTACTCGAAAGTGTTTCCACAATGGATTTCATAGGGTCAAAGCTCGCTGACTTCCTTACCTATACTGGCTTTGCCAATGTGGAGTGGGCCAACGTCATCATGATTGCCGTAGGTGCCTTCTTCATTTGGTTGGCCATCAAGAAGGACTTCGAGCCTTTGCTCCTGATCCCAATTGGTCTTGGCATCATTCTGGGAAATATTCCGTTCAAGGCTGCTGGTCTTGAAATCGGCCTCTATGAGGACAACTCCGTGCTCAACATCTTCTATCAGGGTGTGCGGCTCGGTTGGTATCCTCCTCTTGTGTTCCTTGGTATTGGTGCCATGACGGACTTTGGTGCGCTCATCGCCAATCCTAAACTGATGCTCATTGGTGCAGCTGCCCAGTTTGGTATCTTTGGTGCCTACATGATTGCTTTGGCTATGGGCTTCGAACCTAACCAGGCTGCAGGTATCGCCATCATCGGTGGTGCGGATGGTCCTACTGCCATCTTCCTGTCGAGCAAGTTGAGCCCTAACCTCATGGGTGCCATTGCTGTGTGTGCATACTCTTATATGGCACTTGTGCCAGTGATTCAGCCTGGTGTCATGAAGTTGCTCACCACCAAGGCTCAGCGTCAGATTAAGATGAAGCCAGCTCGTCAGGTCAGCCAGACAGAGAAGATGCTTTTCCCCATCGTGGGTCTGCTCATCACCACCTTCATCGTTCCATCAGGTCTGCCACTGCTCGGCATGCTCTTCTTTGGTAACTTGTTGAAGGAATCGACCAAGACCACACGTTTGGCTAAGACTGCAGGTAGTGCTCTCAACGATATCGTGGTGATGCTCCTCGGCCTCACAGTGGGTTGTTCCACTCAGGCATCAGAGTTCCTCACCTTGGCTACGGTGAAGATTTTTGCCCTTGGCGCATTTGCCTTCATCATTGCTACTGCCAGCGGTGTCATCTTCGTTCACATCATGAACATCTTCTTGCCAAAGGGTCAGAAGTTGAATCCACTCATTGGTAATGCAGGTGTGTCTGCTGTCCCTATGGCAGCACGTATCTCGCAGAACGAAGGTCTCAAGGCCGATCCTCACAACTTCCTCCTCATGCATGCCATGGGTCCCAATGTGGCAGGTGTGATTGGTTCAGCCGTTGCAGCTGGTGTGCTGCTTGGTTTCCTCTCATAAGGGAATGACACATTATTATATATATAAGCAGGGGGCACTTCGATGGAAGCGCCCCCTGTTTTTATGATAGGTGTTATGCTATTGTATTTTATAATTCCTCGTTCGTGTATCCTTCTGGCAACCTGCGGCAGTTGTAGATGCTGGCCATGATTTCTCCATAGGCTCCGGCTGAGAGGATGGCGAGGTAATCACCACGATGGGTCTTGGGCAGTTGGATGTCCTTGTCGAAAGTGTCAGAGGACTCGCAGATAGGACCTACTACATCATAGGTTTCTTCTGCTTCGTTGCTGCTGAGGTTGATGATGCGATGATGCGCACCATAGAGGGCAGGACGGATGAGTTCCGTGAAACCTGCATCCACAATGGCGAACTGCTTCACAGAACCCTGCTTCACGTAGTTGACCTTGGTGATGAGGGCGCCACATTGTGCCACAACAGCACGACCCAATTCGAAGTGAACGGTCTGTCCGGGACGAAGTTTCAGATATTTCTCATACACGGCAAAGTAGTCCTTGAAGTTGGGGATAGGATTACCTTGTGGATCTTCGTAATCCACACCAAGACCACCACCTACATTGATGATTTCAAGGTGAATGTCTTGTGCTTCGAGACGGTCTTGCAGTTCGTTGATACGATGGGCGAGGGCGATGAAGTCATCCATCTCCAAGATTTGTGAACCAATGTGGAAATGGAGTCCCTTGAACTGCACGTTCTTCATGCTTTGTGCCAGACGGATGACCTTTTCCATATCCTCCATAGCGATGCCGAATTTATTTTCAGCCAAGCCTGTGGTGATGTGAGCATGGGTGTGGGCACCTACGTTGGGATTGATGCGGAAGCAAACTGTGGCAACCTTGTTCTTGTGGGCTGCAATCTCGTTGATGACTTCCAACTCAGGGATGCTCTCCACATTGAAGCAGAAAATGTCTTTGTCGAGACCCAACTCAATTTCCCAATCGCTTTTGCCTACGCCAGCAAAGACAATCTTGTTGGCAGGGAACCCAGCCTTGAGCACTTGTTCTATTTCGCCGCCAGACACGCAGTCGATGCCTAATCCTGCTTCGTTGATGACCTTGAGCACCTTGAGGTTGGCATTGGCCTTGACAGCGTAGTGGACAAAATAGTTGTCGTGTTTCTTCGTTTCTGTGTTGATGGCGTCAAGTGTCTGACGCAGAATGTTTGTGTCGTAATAGTAGAAAGGTGTGCGGAGACCCGCAAACCTTTCCACATTCATTTCTATGCCCATAATTCTTTATTCGTTAAACAGATGGTCGGAGAGTGATTGCAAAGCCTTCTTCTTGTCTTCAGCAGCCACGAGGAAGGAGATGTTGTGGTTGGAACCACCATAAGAAATCATGCGGACAGGAATGCCCTTGAGTGCCTCAGTGGCCTTGCTCTCGAAGCCTACGTTCTGGGCATCGAGGTCACCCACTACGCAGATGATGCACATGTCCTTATCCACCTGCACATGTCCAAACTTCTTCAGTTCGTTCACGATGGCATCAAGGTTGGTGATGTTGTCGATAGACACGCTCACACCCACTTCAGAGGTGGCAATCATGTCGATGGAAGTCTTGTATGACTCGAAGATTTCGAACACCTTACGCAGGAATCCATAAGCCAGCAGCATACGTGAAGAGGTGATTTTGATGGCAGTGATGTTGTCCTTGGCTGCCACAGCCTTGATCTTGCCACGTTCTGTCTCGTTGCTGATGATTGTGCCAGGAGCCGTAGGATCCATTGTGTTGAGCAACTTCACAGGAATGCCTGCATACTTGGCTGGCTGCACACAAGTGGGGTGCAGAATCTTGGCACCAAAGTAAGCCAGTTCGGCTGCCTCCTCAAAGTGCAGGTGCTGGACAGGTGAGGTGTTCTCCACGAAACGTGGGTCGTTGTTGTGCATACCATCGATGTCTGTCCAAATCTGAATCTCTGATGCACTCACAGCTGCACCGATGAGTGAAGCTGTATAGTCAGAACCACCACGCTGCAGGTTGTCCACCTCGCCGTAGGCATTGCGGCAAATGAAGCCTTGCGTGATGTAGATTTCCTTGCCTGGGTTCTCATCGAGCTGCACCTTGATCTTCTCGCGGATATACTCAAGGTCTGGCTCTGAGTTCTTGTCTGTGCGCATGAACTCCAGTGCTGGGATGAGGGCTGCATTGTAACCCTGCTCGATGAGGTAGTTGGTCACCATGTTGGTCGAGATAATCTCGCCTTGAGCCACAATGATTTTCTCCTCGAACATCGTGAAGATGCCCTTGGTGAATGAGCGCAGATAGTCAAACTCCTCCTTGAGGAAGCCGAGTGTCTTTTGCTTCACCTCGTCTGTGGTGTAGAGCTCGTCCACATGCTTCTTATATTTGCGTTCGAGTGTGTTGATGGTCTCGTTCGCACCTTCAGGATTCTTCTTGTAGAGGTAGTCTGAGATTTCTACCAGCGAGTTGGTAGTGCCAGACATGGCTGAGAGCACGACAATCTTCTGCTCACCATCTGTGATGAGTTTTACGACCTCCTTCATGCGTTGAGGAGTGCCCACGGATGTTCCGCCAAACTTAAGTACTTTCATCTTTATATTTACTATTTGACAATTTACAATTTACTATTTATCTTTCAATGGGATTATTTTACCATTTAATCCAATTCTTCTGTTGTATTCTGTTCTTTCTGCTGAGGATTCACCTCTGTCAACCGATGGTTCTCACATAGCAACTGACGTCCAGGGAACTCTTCCAAGAGGTGCAGGTTGTGGGTGATCATCACCACAGTACTGCCTGCCTTGCTGATCTGCTGCAGGAGTTCCACAATCTGGCGACTGGTCTCTGCATCGAGGTTGCCTGTTGGCTCATCGGCCAAGATAAGTTTGGGCCTGTTCAGGATGGCACGTGCAATCACGATGCGCTGCTGTTCGCCACCAGAGAGTTCTGAAGGCATCTTGTAGCCCTTCGTGGACATACCCACCAGTTCGAGCACGTCGCTGATACGCTGGTTGATTTCCACCTTGTTCTTCCAACCTGTCGCTTTCAGCACAAATCGCAGGTTGGCATCCACTGTGCGGTCCGTCAGCAGTTGGAAGTCTTGGAAGATGACGCCCAACTTCTTGCGCAATTCAGGCAGATGGCGGCGTTTCAGTTCAACCATATCATAGTCCATCACCTTCGCGTTGCCTTCCTTCACAGGAATCTCTCCGTAGAGGGTCTTCAAGAAGGAGCTTTTGCCAGTGCCCACCTTGCCTGTCAGATAGACGAATTCTCCTTCGCCAATCTGCACAGTGACATCTTGCAGCACCAATTGCGAGTCCTGATAGATGTTGACGTCCTTATAATCAATCAGATTCATGCGTTTAGTGTTTATGCCAATTTGGATCGTGGCGTTCTGCCAGTTCTGCTGCCAAGTCCTCAATGGTCAAGCCTTTTGAGGTGAGCAACACGATGAGGTGGTAGAGCATGTCTGATGCCTCATACACCAGTCGTTCATTGTTGTTCGCCACAGCCTCAATGACAGCCTCCAATGCCTCTTCGCCCACTTTCTGTGCCATGCGATGGCAGCCATCCTTGAAGAGGGAAGTGGTGTAACTGCCTTCTGGCATTTCCTGATGACGCTTCTCGATGAATCGCTGCAACTCCACCAAGAACATGATGGGGTTGTCATTCTTCTCGTTCCAGCAAGTGTCTGCACCTGTATGGCACACAGGTCCAACAGGGTTTGCCTTGATGAGCAGTGTGTCCTGGTCGCAGTCGTTCAGAATCTCCACCACGTTGAGGAAGTTGCCGCTGGTCTCACCCTTCGTCCAGAGTGTCTGACGAGTGCGGCTATAGAAAGTCACCTTACCGGTCTCTACCGTCTTCTTGTATGCCTCCTCGTTCATGAAGCCGAGCATCAGCACCTTCAGCGTCTTGGCATCCTGCACAATGGCTGGCACCAAACCGTCCATTTTCTTGAAATCAATTTCCATTATATCTTCTTATTTTCAACAACGAATGAAACTTCGTTCAATTCGTGTAATTCGTTGTTTTGCTTTATATGATTTTTGTTATAATCTCACATTCACTCCCTCGCTGGCCAGATACTGTTTCAGCTCAGGAATAGGTATCTCGCCAAAGTGGAACACGCTGGCAGCCAAAGCAGCGTCGCTGTGTCCGTTGATGAAGGTGTCACGGAAGTGTTCCTTGCAGCCAGCACCGCCGGAGGCAATCACAGGGATGGTCAGCGTGTCAGCCAACTTTCGCAGGGCAGCATCCGCAAATCCGTTCTTCACACCATCATGATTCATCGACGTGAACAGAATTTCACCAGCACCTCGCTCATTCACTTCCTTTGCCCAGTCGAAGAGTTTGTATTCAGTCGGCACACGACCACCATTCACGTAGCATCTCCAATCCCCGTCAATTCTTGGGTCTCCATTCTCATGCACCGTGTCATTCTCGCATTTCGCGTCAATCGCCACCACACACACCTGACTGCCAAAGTTCTTGACAATCTCATCAATCAGTTCAGGACGTCTCAAGGCGGCAGAGTTGATGCTCACCTTGTCAGCTCCTGCATTCAGGAGTCTCTCCACATCCTTCAGTTCGTTGATGCCACCACCCACCGTGAAGGGGATGTTGATCTCCAGGGCGATGCGCTTCACCAATTCCGTAAAGGTCTTGCGTCCTTCGTGCGAGGCCGTGATGTCCAGATACACCAACTCATCGGCTCCCTGCTCACTGTAGAGCTTGCCCAGTTCGATGGGGTCTCCAGCCTGACGCAGGTTCACGAAGTTCGTTCCTTTCACGGTCTGTCCGTCTTTAATGTCCAGACAAGGTATGATTCTCTTTGCTAACATTTACTCTAAACCCTAAACTCTAAACTCTAAACTATCCCACATATTTTTCCAGTTCCTCCATCTTGATTTTCCCCTCATAAATCGCTTTGCCAAACACCACGGCAGGAATGCCAGACGAGTTCAGCAAGTCGATGTCCTCGATGCAACTCACACCACCACTGGCAATGAGGTACAACTCAGGAAACTCCTTCATCACATCCTCATACAGCTTGATGGCTGGACCTTCCAGCATGCCATCCTTGCTGATGTCTGTGCAGAGCACATTGTCCACACCCTTCTTCACATACTTGTGCAGGAAGGGCAGCAACTCATCCTCTCCCTCTTCTTTCCATCCGTTGATGCTGATGCGTCCGTTCTTCACGTCGGCACCCAAGATGATTTTGTTGTCGTTGTATTTTTCCAGCCAAGTCTCAAACAGCGCAGGGTTCTTCACAGCCACACTGCCGATGGTCACCATCGTGGCGCCACTGGCGAAGGCGATGTCAATGTCCTCGTCCGACTTGATGCCTCCACCGAAGTCAATCACCAGACTCGTGTGGTCGGCGATGCGCTCAATGGTCTTGTAGTTGACGATGTGCTGCGAACGGGCACCATCCAAGTCCACTGTGTGCAGACGTCGGATGCCGTGAGCCTCAAACATCTTGGCCACTTCCAACGGGTCTTCGTTATAGACCTTCTTCGTGTCGTAGTCGCCTTGAGTCAGACGCACGCACTTGCCATCAATAATATCTATTGCAGGAATGATCTCAATCATAATTCAAGTCCTTCTTATCTTTCAACTGTCAATTGTCAACTGTCAATTGTCAACTGTCAATTGTCAACTCTATAAAGTTTTTCAAAATCCGTTCGCCCCATTTTCCACTTTTCTCTGGGTGGAACTGCGTGGCAAAGAAGTTATCCTTGTGCAGCGCAGAAGAGTAGGGCAGGGTGTAGTCAGTTGTGGCAATCGTCCAATCGCACTTGGGCACATAGAAACTATGGATGAAATAGACGAACTCAGGCTTCTCAAACCCCTTGAACAGGTCTGTCTTCGTGTCTTCGATGGTGTTCCAACCCATCTGCGGCACCTTGTCCTCATGCACCCTTGGTTGGAATCGCTTCACATCCACATCAAACACGCCCAGACAATCCGTGTCGTGCTCCTCGCTGTGACGGCACAACAACTGCATGCCGATGCAGATGCCCAACACAGGCTGCTTCAGATTCACAATCACCTCGTCCAATTGGTGTGCCTTCAGATAGGCCATTGCGCTGTGGGCTTCCCCTTGACCAGGGAAAATCACACGGTCAGCCTTCTGAATCTTTTCCACGTCGTCTGTCACCATGGGCTCCAGTCCTAAACGCCTCACTGCATTCTCCACCGAACCGATGTTGCCAGCATTATATTTTACGATTGCTACGTTCATTTGCTTCACTAAACCTCATAAAAACGGGTGCAAAGGTAATACTTTTTTTTGACTTATACAAAAAATCCCCCGTATTTTATACGGGAGACCTTTAATTTGGTAAAGTTTATAGTTTAGAGTTTAGAGAAGGCTGATGCGATGCACACACTTTAACCTTTAACCCTTAACCTTTAACCTTTACTTGACTACCTTTTCAATCTCTTCTTTGAACACATCTATGCCCGAGAAGCCGATCTGCTTGAATGTCTGCTGTCCCTGTGCATCGTAGAGGGCATAGGTGGGGATGCCCGTCGATTCGTAGTGGTTGAGGAGTTGTTGATACTGCTCTTTGGTCAGATAGAAGTGGGAACCATCAATTTCACCAATCATTTCCTGCCATGTGTTCAGCGGCGAAGTCTCTGAAGTGATATAGACAAACTGGATGTTCTTGCCCTTCAGCTCTTCCTTCATCGGCTTCATCGCCTCGTGACCAGCACGGCAGGGACCGCACCACGTTGCCCAGATGTCGATGAGCACAGCCTTCCCCTTATACAGGTCGAGGATGGTTTGCAGGATGTTCTCAGGTGCCACATCGTCGTATTTCTTGTAGAAGACACCATCGGCGCTTTGTGCCTCCATCTGTTTGGACAGCTCGTTGAGTTGACGTTTCAATTCCTCCTGCTCTGCTTCATACTCTCGAACCACCTGCTTGCAATCTTCGCTCTCCACCTCGCCCAAGGCTGTGAGTGCCTCCTTATTGCCTTCCAGGGCGTAAGGCACTCGCTGCAAGTCGCAGTTGTAAGGGTTCTTCTCTGCTGCCGTCTTGTCGAGGTAGTACAGCGGCATGTTCCAGAATTCCTTGCTGCATGGGGAACCAGGCTCATTCATGTATTGGAAGGCATACTCCATCTTCGTTTCAGGGAAAGTGATGTTCTTTTCGTTGGCCTTGTAGAGGCTGTCGATTTCAGCATTGTTCGCCACTCTCACCTTGCCCAATTGAAGTTGCAGGGTGGTGAATTCATTCGCGAAACTGGTGAGCCAATGCAAGTGTTCAGCCTCAGCATCCATGCAGAGCAAGTCCTTGACAGCCGTGGTGTATTTTGACGACTTGGCATAATCCACACGCTTCTTGAGGGTGTTGTTCACAAGGGCAAGCCGTTCCTCTGGCGTGGTGCACTTGCATACACTTTCGTAGAGCTGTTCTTTCTCTTTCGTTTCGTTGGTCTTTGCCTGCTCCGTCACCAAGTCCATGTTGGTCTTGGCGAGGAAACCCTTGAAAGCGAGGATGGGTTGATCGCCGTTGATAGCGTTCATCAGGATGGACGTCTCCTGTCCTGGGGCGAGGACGATGTACGCA
Organism: Bacteroidaceae bacterium; assembly: GCA_017617805.1. Lineage (GTDB taxonomy): Bacteria > Bacteroidota > Bacteroidia > Bacteroidales > Bacteroidaceae > Minthosoma. The sequence goes on from JAFZVN010000036.1 coordinate 38,262, forward strand.
CGAATCATGCCATTCACACCAATCATCACCTCACGCGCCAGCCACATGGGAACCTCTATCGTCGCCGTTCCGTCCTCTGCAAAGGGAACCACCTTCTCAAAATAATCCGTCTTGCCCAGTGGGACGAATCTGCTGACCCAAAACTCCAAGCCCATCTCAGGTCGATAACCCAGCATCTTCACCTTGATGGTTGCCACCCCTTTGTTGATTTTGGCAGCAGGCAGCGTCTCGTCCTTGGCATACTTCGCATTCTGCCATTCGGCAGGGAGCACCATCTTCTTCTTCGTCTTCGAGTCGCAGATGTTCCAGAATCGGAATGCCTCCTTGTAGTCACCCTCCGTGAAGTCAAACTCCTTCGTGTCCAAGGGTAGGGGATTGAAGTGCAATGCCAGGTTCGCCTTTCCGCTCTGAGGAATCCAGAAGAGCGAATCGAGTTGCAGATCCGACTCTGTCTCGTTGGTCTTCGTACCACCCGTGATGCCATACCGCTTCCCATCAGGAGTCTTCACATACGAATTCTTGTCAAAGCGAATCCAGTTGCCAGGCGAGTAGTTGGCTGTGATGTGCATCACCATCTCCGTCTCCTTCAGTTCCACTTTCGTGATGACAAACTTACTGTTGTACGTTCCCATAAAGGCCGATGGGTTCTCCCACACCACCTCCTTTGCCTGTCCTGCCACAGCCATCAGCACGAGCAGCAAGGCACTCATGATTTTCTTTTTCATTTTGTTGATTTCTATCATTTATGTTAGTCTTTTGTTAGTAATTCTAATTCACTTTTCCCTCTACTCAACTTTCGCAAGTGTTCAACTTGTTCATTTCAACACAAATTACGCGAAATTCCACAAAACTAAGCAGCAAGAATCTATCACACAAAGCACCTTCTGTGCTACTAATTTCACGAAGGCCATCCGGACGGTTCGTGAACCTTTAGCTCGGCGTAGCCAAATTAGTAGCCGCTTGCGGCTTCGAGCAATAAGAAAATCTGTCCGCATGGTTTCGTTTCTTTCGTGAAATTCGTGTTAAAATGAACATACGAAACTTAACTCCCTTTATATATACGCACATCCCCCTCAAAATATTGCACTCAAAGCCGAATTTAACCTTTCACCCATCACCTTATCATGGATAAGCCCGCAGAAAATTTTTCTTTTGTCATTGGATTCGGCTTCTAAAGTGCCTATTAGGAGTAAAATTTGTTACTATTAAGGGTTGCAAATTCTAGACTTAAGGGTAACAAAATTTTCTCTTAATGGCCGCCTTTTCCGCCTCTTCTTTTGACATTGCAAAGTTACGACATTTTTC
>JAFZVN010000037.1 GCA_017617805.1 Bacteroidaceae bacterium
CTGTCGCGTCGAATTTAATTGTCTTTACGTTAATGTCCATAGTCACTGATAATTTAAGTTGAACAATATTTTTACTTGCGCGGATGCGCATTTTTGTACTCACTTTTCAGTTCTTCGAAAGAAACATGCGTGTAGATTTCCGTGGTGGCGACGCTTTCGTGACCGAGCAACTTCTGGATGGAAGTCAAATCCGCCTTATTGTTCAGCATTGCCGTAGCAAACGAATGGCGAAGCACGTGAGGGCTCCTCTTCTTGATGGTGGTCACCTTCGAAAGGTTTTCCTTCACAATCTTAGAGACTTGCGACTCATTCATTGCCGTTCCCTCCTCGGTCACGAACAATGCTGGAAAAGTGCTCTGCCCCAGCGCCTCTTCACGAGCCACCCGATAGGCCTTGATTTCACTTTCCAGTTCTTCGCCAAACGGGACGATGCGCTGTTTGTTACGCTTTCCCGTCACCTTGATTTGCTTGGCGGCCAGATCCACACTTGCATCCGTCATGCCGAGCAACTCAGCGCGTCTGATTCCCGTCTCATAGAACATCATCAGGACAAGCCTGTCCCTGATGCCCTTGAAACTCCTGTCCTCTGCGGTCAACTCAAGCAGTTTGTCCATTTCCGACTCCCTCACGTAATAGGGCAAAGGGCGTTTCTTCTTGGGCGCGACCACTTTTTCCATCGGGTTGATGCTCACCCGCCCCACTCTACGCAGATATTTGTAGAAAGAGCGCATGGCACTCAGCCTCCGATTGACCGAGGTAGCAGCCATCTTCTGGTCATCCATCAGATAAATCACCCATTCCCTCACATCTTCAGCCTCAACGGCTGTCCATGAAGCGTCCGGATTCTGCCCCTCGAGGAACTCCTGAAACATTGACAAGTCTTTCGCATAAGACTCGATGGTTGCCGACGAATAATTCCGTTCTGCCGCCAGATATTTCAGGAAAGAATCAGTCCACAGTTCCATGTTTCATCGTTTTCTGCGACTAAATTAGGACATTTTAGTCAAACGACAAAATTTTCGACCGAAAACTTTGTTAATCTTCCTTTTTTTTCAGTTTTTTTGAGAGTTTTATGCCCTCATTGGCCTCTTACTCCTCTTCTTGATGGAGTTTGTTCACGTAGATGGCATGCTGCATCTTCTCGCGCTTCACAACAGATGGCTTGTTAAACTGCTTACGGTTGCGAACTTCCTTGATGATGCCAGTTTTCTCGGCCTTTCTCTTGAACTTTTTGAGAGCTCTCTCAATGTTTTCGCCCTCTTTTACAGGTACAATAATCATTACAATTCTTTTTGTTAAATTATTTATAAAAAACATTAAAAACCGCTGGGATTTTCCCAACGGTCGGCAAAATTACGGCAAATTTCTTTAAACACAAAACTTTAAGGCATTTTTTTCACAAAAACAGACAATTATACCCATTTTTGTGCACGTTCTTGTAGCTTTTTGGCACGTTCAAATCCCATATTGGCAGATTTTTCAATCCATTCGCGTGCCACCTTATTGTGGTTGTCAGCCTCACCCAAAATGCGATGATAAATGCCCAGCCAATACCTCGCCTCAGCACTACCCTTGTTCGACTTCTCCTCCAACTGATGATTGATGTAGTTGATGTAGTCGTCGATATTGATGTGGGCATTGCCCGACTGATCGGCAATCATGTGCAGCAAGGCGTTGCTCTCCTGCTCCGAAAACACCTCATTCTTGCCCACGCAGAAGTTGCTCACATAGTCCACCTGCTTCTTGGTGGCATACAAGCCAAACGTGCTGGTCAGCGAGTGCATCATGTAGTGGTTGACAGCGAACACAGCGATGGTCAACACCATGCCCACCCAGAACCAGAGGTCACTCTCATAGTAGCCATACAGCATCAGTGGCACCGTCCCTATCAGGAAATAAGGTACGGGGGTGCTGAAATAACGTTCGATGGCAATCCTATAATAGTTCTTTTTCATTACACATTATTATAAAAAGTGCGCATAAAAAGTCAAAATCCGATTTCAAACCCCTCTTACGCACGAAAAACGGTGCAAAGTTATCATATTTTTTTCATTCTTACCACATTTTTACTACTTTTGCATATCAAAAACATACTTCAGCAATGAAAATAGGCGATAAAGTTAGATTTCTGAATGATGTGGGAGGCGGAAAAATCACAGCTTTCCGTCCAGGAGGGATTGTGCTGGTCGAAGATGCTGACGGATTTGAGGTACCTGTTCATCAGGATGAAGTGGTGGTGATTGAAGAAGAGAAGACCCTCTCCCCATCCCTCCCCCGTAATGGGGAGGGAGACCATACGGTCAGGAAGTCGGTCGGAAACAAGCCGGACGGGTCTCCCCATTACGGGGGAAATATCCGTAAGGACAGAGAGGGTCTTACCCTCAACGGCAAGGAATACCTCAAGTCCAAGACGGTGGCACCAGCCGACGAGGAGGCAGATGAAGAGCCGGAGGCCGTGATGGACGAGCAGCTCGAAGCACGCATCGTGCGTCTCGAGATGACCATCCAGAAGCTCGAGGCACGCATTGCCCTGCTCGAAGCAGAAAACAACCTGCGCAAGAACGAGCAGCAGCTGTCACGTCAGGCAAAGTCCAAGAGCAAGCCGCAATCCGACAAGCCTACCACATTGGGAGACCTGCAAATACTTTAAACCTCTATACTTAACCTTACATGAAAAGAGAAGCATTCAAGATGTTCCTGAAACCAGGATGCAAAGAAGAATACAAGCGGCGGCACGCCAATCTCTTCCCTGAGCTGAAGCGACTGCTCAGCGAGAGTGGTGTGCGCAATTATAGCATTTACCTCGACGAGGACACCAACATCCTTTTTGCCTACCAAGAGCTGGAGGGCGAAAACGGAAGTCAAGACCTTGGCAGCACTGAGATCTGCCAGAAATGGTGGGCATACATGGCTGACATCATGGAGACCAACCCAGACAACAGCCCCGTGTCCATCCCTTTACCAGAGATGTTCCACATGAATTAACACCTAAAAACAAGCAGAGTTTTGGCTAAAGCAAAAATTAGAATATTCAAACCCACCGACACCTCCATCATCGGCATGATGGAGAACACCCTCAAGCGGAACTGGGAGCGCCCATGTGTCACCAACTACGGCACGGGTGAGAGTTACACCTATGGCGAGGTGGCAAAGATGATTGCCCGCCTGCATCAGCTGTTCAAACAATTAGGCATCGAGCCCGGCAACAAGATCGCCCTGTGCGACAAGAACAACGCCCACTGGGGCATCTCGTTCTTTGCCGCCTTCAGCTACGGAGCGGTCGTCGTACCGATACTCTCCGAGTTCAGCATCGAGCAGATTCAGAACATCTACGAGCACTCTGAATCCAGCCTCATCATTTGCGGACAGAAGTATGCCGAGGGGCTCAAGGCACGCATCCTCAACATGGCCGACTTCTCCATGCACGACGAACCGCTATCCATCGACATGAGCGCCTTCACCGACCTCCAGCCAGCCGACGTGCACTTCTTCCGTGAGAATCCGGACGACCTTGCCCTGCTCAGCTACACCAGTGGCTCCACAGGACGAAGCAAAGGTGTGATGCTGCCCTACCGTTCCATCTGGTCCAACTGCC
>JAFZVN010000038.1 GCA_017617805.1 Bacteroidaceae bacterium
ACGGAAAAAAGCACGGCACGAAATTGAGATTGATGTCATGATTGTCATTGTCATGATTGTCAAAATGGTCTCGGAAACACTCGAACAACCGCCACTATAATAATAATTATATTATTTTATAGTGAGCCCAAATCCACTTCCCGAAATCGAAAATGACAAAAATGACTTTGACATTTTTGACATTGCTCCCCCAAAATCCCTAAACTTGCCCTTCTAACGAATAATCATTTACCCTTTTTAACCATAGGTGAGGATTTTTTCCTCACCTTTTTTGTGGGCAGCTGTTCCCACCAACAAGGATTTTTCAGCGGAAGTTGAAAAAAAGAGGTGTGTTACTTGTTGGAGAGAAGAAAAAGATGTATCTTTGCAAATAATATCAAAACCTATGAGAATCCATCAGAGCAAGAGATATGTCAACAGAAGATTTACAGAAACGGACGACCGTGATTAAAGATGGCCATCGGATTTCAGAAGCTTCACCTCGCTTAAAAAAACAACTCAAAACAATGAAAACAAACAAAACAAACATTCTGATTTTCAAGAATGAGCAGTTCGGTGAAATCCGAACCATGACAGATGAGAAGGGCGAAACCTTCTTCCGTAGGTAAGGACGTGGCAATGGCACTGGGATACAGCAATCCATTGAAAGCAATACGTGATCACGTCGATAATGAAGACAAGCTGGGTGAACGAATCGTTCACTCAGGTCAGAAAAGAAACGTCATCTTCATCAACGAGTCCGGTCTCCACTCTCTCATCCTCTCCTCCAAACTGGAACAGGCACGTCAGTTCAAGCGTTGGGTGACAAGCGAGGTGCTGCCAGCCATCCGCAAGACCGGTCGCTACGAGATGACGCAATGGCGATTGTGGAGAACGGAGAGAGGTACAAGAATCTCATCGATAGAGGCGAAATCTGCAAAGGATACAATCTCGCTTTCAGCAGATGAAACTAATGGGCTGATTTTATATATTATATATATGTGGTTAGTCAATGAATCGTTTGCTGAGTCCGCTGAACTCTTCGATGCGGCGATCGCGAAGGAAGGGCCACCAGCGACGTACATTCTCTGAGCGTTGGAGGTCGATGTTGATGACCTTCACGCTTTCTTTGTTGATGGGGGCTTGATAGAGGATCTCTCCTTGAGGGCCTGCTACGAAGCTGCTGCCCCAGAACTGGATGCCGTTGGTCTGGCCGGAGGGGTCGGGCTCGTGGCCTGTACGATTCACGGCAATGACGGGAAGTCCGTTGGCCACGGCATGACCACGCTGGATTGTCATCCATGCTTCGCGCTGACGAGCCTGTTCTTCAGGTGTGTCGGACGATTCATAACCAATGGCGGTGGGGTAGATGAGGAGTTGGGCGCCTTGCAGGGCCATGAGACGTGCTCCCTCGGGGTACCACTGATCCCAGCAAACCTGCACACCGAGGAGTCCGACGCTTGTCTGGATAGGATGGAAACCGAGGTCGCCCGGGGTGAAGTAGAATTTCTCGTAGTACGCAGGGTCATCAGGAATATGCATCTTGCGGTAGGTGCCGGCGATGGTTCCGTCACGTTCGATGACCACGGCTGTGTTGTGGTAGAGTCCTGGTGCACGCTTCTCGAAGAGCGATGTGACAATCACGATGCCTAATTCTTTGGCCAGTTTTCCGAACAGGTCTGTAGAGGGACCTGGAATGGTCTCTGCCAAATCAAAGTTCTGGGTGTCTTCCACCTGACAAAAGTAGAGCGAGTTGTGAAGCTCTTGCAACACGACCAGTTCTGCTCCCGCTGAGGCAGCTTTTCGGATGTTCTTGGCCAGATTGGAGATGTTCGCCTCAATCTCCTTTGTGCACGTCTGTTGTATAATTCCAACTCTCATTTTGATGCTTGTTTCAATGTTTTTTGATGAATTTGGGCACAAAATTATAAATTTTTTTCGAGATATTCTTTTATTGTTGAAAAAAATCATACCTTTGTGGCACTCGAAGCTCTTATTGGGTGTGATGAGACAAAGATTATGCGACAATTGAATACATTTTTCCTGACGATTACCATGTTGATCTGCTCTGCTTTCTTGATGATGGCGAGAGCGGAGAAACCTGTGGATGCTAAGTCGCTGGAGCGTTTCAACTTCTCTACGGTTTGGAGGGCTCAGGCTGAATTCGCAGGGTATTATGTGGCCAAAGAAAAGGGCTTTTATAAAGATGTGGGGCTTGATGTGAACATCCAGCATCCCACGTTGACCAATTCTGTCTATCACCGCATGGAAACGGATGAGTGTGACGCCGGCATCTTGTCGATGATGTCTGCTATGGATTTCATCGGCAATGGCACTCCGCTGGTCAATATTCTGCAAACGTCGATGAACAGCAGCTATCTCATCGTTTCGCGAGGTGGCAAGAATCCCTTGGAAATGAAGGGGAAGCGAATCGCCATCTATCTGTCAGAACCCAACTACATGACTTTCTTCTTGGATCGCCAAAAGAAACTCAACTATCGATGGATTTATTTTATAGGTAATATCAATGTGTTCCTTTCTGGTGGCGTGGATATGATCTCGGCCGTGAGCTACAGTGAATATCTGCTGCTGAAGCAGGCTGGTTTTGACCTGAACGAGAAGTGCATCTACCGATTCAGCGAACATGGCTACAACGTTCAGGAGAACGGTGTTTACGTGAAGCGTGCCTACTACGAGACCCACCGTGACCAGGTGAAGCGTTTTGCCGAAGCCAGCAAACGTGGATGGGAGTGGGCTGCCGCTCATCAGGAGGAGGCGCTGGACATTGTGATGAAATATGTGACACGCAACAAAGTGCAGACCAACCGTGTGATTCAGCGTCTGATGTTGCAGGAGATTCTGCGTCTACAGGTGGATCGTGACTCGGGTAAACGTGAGTATCGTGTGCGTCCTGATATGGTGAAGCTGGCGAATGAGATGCTGAAAGTCACGAAACATATTGAACGTGACGTGACTTATGAGGAACTGATGGGAGGTGACACGCAGAGTCTCAGTATGAAGCAGCCCAAGAAGCAGGAACCCGGTAAACAACAAACCAAGAAATAACCATAGCAACCATGCCGAGTATTATAACATACGTCCGCCAATCCTTATCCGCAAGGCTCAGTTTCTGGGTCTTTGTCAGCGTGGTGGTGCTCTTCATGGCTGCACTTGGCATTATGTTCCACTATTCGCGTCTGGCCGTGAAGGAGGAAGCCATTGAGAAGGCTTCGCAGACGTTGGAGGGAACCATGCTGAAGGTGGAAAACACCTTAGATGAGGTGGAAGTGGCCGCCAACAACATGAAATGGCTGGTGGAACAGCACATGGATAATCCAGACTCCATGTTGGTGTTCAGCCGTAAGATTCTGGAGAACCATCCCAAGCTTAATGGTTGTTCCATCGCTTTCGAACCTTTCTTTTATGAGAAAGAGGGCATGTATTTCTCGGCTTACTCTTACAATGGTCCCGATTCGATAGAAACGGAGCAAGAGGGAAGCGAAATCTATGAATACTTTTATGAGGATTGGTATCTCATCCCTCAATTGCTTGACAGGGCTGTATGGGTGGAGCCTTTCCAGGAAGACTTCACGGGTGGCGTTGAAACTCCCGATGTCATCGCCTCTTTCTGTCAACCCATTCGTGACAAGGATGGCAATAGTGTCGGCATTTTGTCGGTCGATTTGGCGCTCCAATGGTTCTCAAAGACCATCACGGAAACCAAACCATTCCCCAACTCCTACAGCATCCTCATCGGTAAGGGTGGCACATTCCTGGTGCATCCCGATTCCACAAAATTATTCTATCAGACCATCTTTACCCCCACGTTGGAGCATCCTGACACGGCTATAACAGCTATCGGTAGGGCCATGATTGCAGGTGAAGAGGGCTACCGCTCTTTCCAGCGTGACGGTGAGACCTACTATGTATTCTTCAGACCCTTCTCTCACACGGAATGGAGTGTCGGCATCGTCTGCTCAGAAAGGGATATTGTGGAGCCTTACAAACAGTTGCAGCAGAACTTGATGCTCATCACGGTGATTGGTCTCCTGCTCCTGCTGTTCTTCTGTGTCCTCATCATCCGTCATAACCTGTATCCGCTCAAGCGCTTGTCAAGTTATGCACGCCACATCTCAAGCGGAAACTTTGAGGAAACCATCCCTGACAGTAAACGCCGAGATGAGGTGGGTCATCTGGAGCATAGTTTCTCCATGATGCAGAAGTCCTTGTCTAATTACATCAATGAACTGCGCAATACGACTGACACGCTGACACAGCGTAATAACGAGCTGGTGAAAGCAAGCAAATTGGCAAAAGAAGATGACCGTGCGAAGACGGCTGTCATCAACAATATGACCGATCAGATGGTAGAGCCAATCAACATCATCGTGAATGAAAATGAACTCATTCGCAAGGGGTATAAGGAATTCTCGAGTGAGGAAATGGCACAACACGTGGATCGTATGCTCGAAAATACGGAGAACGTTACCCGACTGCTCAATGAGATTTTGGATGCATCAGAAAGGGCAATGGCTTATCATGCTCCTGGCGAAAATAATGCATCAACTGGTGGCGGCATCACCACAATGTCAAACCCTGAAAATGTAAAAGAATGAAAAATCCTTTGACGAAAATACGGCATTCCTTGTCCCTGAGGCTCAGTCTCTGGATATTGTTCTTTGCTGTCGCGGTGTTTGTGGTCTCGCTGGGATTCATGTATATCAAATCGCGTGAATATGTGCGTGAGGATGCGTTGAAGCGTGCTACGAAGGTGCTTGATAATACAGCCCTTCGTGTGACATCGATTCTGAATGAAGTGGAAATTGCCACGACCAACACGGAATGGCTTGTACGTACCCATCAGGACCCTGACTCTGTGGTGAAGTATTCTCGTCGTATCGTGGAATTGAATCCTCGATTCAATGGATGCTCCATAGCTTTTGAGCCATTTTTCTTCCCAGAAAAGGGAGAGTACTATTCCATTTATTCTGGTCATGAGTCTGATACGATTCAAACGGAACAAGAGGGTAGCAAAGAATACAACTACTTTGATATGGACTGGTACACGGAACCCAAGCGTACCAAAGAGTCAGGTTGGATAGATCCGTTCTTTGACTTCTATTTGGATGACGTCTATGTGCAGGAGATGATCACTTCTTATAGTAAACCCATCTTGGATCAAGAAGGACAATTTATCGGGGTAGTATCCACTGACATCTCTTTGAAGTGGCTCTCTCAAACCATGATGGAGACGCGACCCTCGGAACGATCGTACTGCTTTATGCTGGGCAAAGAGGGTAACTACTTCATTCATCCCGACACGACAAAACTTGTATTTCAAACCATTTTCAGCGGTACAGACCCTGATCGTGATGCCGACCTTATTGACTTAGGTAATGCGATGGTGGGTGGAAAGAATGGCATGAAATCATTGACGCTCGATGGCGAGACCTGCTATGTGTTCTATCGTCACTTGGAACAGACAGGTTGGAGCATCGCCATTGTATATCCAGAAAGCGAGATATTTAAGGGGTATAATCGTCTGTTCTACATTGTGATGGGCATCATCGTTGTTGGATTGATACTCTTGCTTATTCTATGTCGAAAAATTGTCAAAAGCGCACTTGTGCCCGTCAATCAGTTGGCTCGTCAAGCTCGCCATATCGCAGCTGGAAACTTTGATGAACGTATGGAACCGAGCGATCGCATCGATGCGGTGGGTCTGTTGCAGAACAGTTTCTGTAAGATGCAGAAGTTTATTGCTGGCTATATCAGCGATATTCAGATGATGAATAATGAAATAAAAAAGCGTAATGTCGAGTTGACAGCGGCTAATGCGCAGGCGCAGATGGCTTTGGAGAAAAAGACCGCTTTCATGCAGGATGTCACCCATCAGGTACGTACACCACTGAACATCATCATCGGTTTCTCGCAGGTGATTCGAGATGACCACCAAGCCATTCCTGAAGAGGAGATGGAACTGATTCTCGATGCGATGGAAGAAAACTCTAAGAATATTCAAGGCATCATTCATAAGCTGCTTGCTGCGGCATACCTCGATAAGCAGAAGAGTTTGCCTAAGGACGCTGTGTATGCCTGCAATGACTTGTGCCGTGAGACGCTTGACGAGGTTAAACTCAAGTGTCCTGAAACGGTGAAAAAGGAATTCGTGACCTCCGTGCCTGATTCTTTGACGCTTCCTGCCTGCTCCAAAGCCATGAAGAAGATGTTGTTACAGATGCTTTCCAATGCCAATCAATTCACCAAGCAAGGTAGTATCACGTTGGAATGTCGTCAGAATGATGACCATACCGTTAGTTTCATCGTGACCGATACAGGTGTCGGCATTGCTGAAGAGGATCAGCAGCGCATCTTCATTCCATTCTTCAAATTGGACTACTACAGCGAGGGTTTGGGTATTGGCCTCAATCTTTGTCGTCGATGTGCAGAATTGCAGGGTGGCACGTTTGTCTGTGACCCAACCTACAAGGATGGTGCTCGCTTTATCCTCACTATGCCGCTTGATGAATAGCCTTTTTCTCGTCATTTCCGCTTCATTTTATGTTTTTCGTGAGGGAAATGGTAAAAAGTTAATCGGATAAGGGTGTTTTGCCATGAGAATTTTGTACCTTTGCACTCATATTGCAATATTTTCAACGGTAAAACACTTTATCTAATTAGAAATGCCTAAAATTTCCATACGAGGAACAGAGATGCCCAGTTCGCCTATCCGCAAGCTGGCTCCTCTTGCTGAAGACGCCAAGAAGCGTGGCATCAAGGTCTATCACTTGAATATCGGACAGCCCGATCTGCCCACTCCACAGGTGGCGCTCGATGCGATCAAGAACATTGACAGAAAGATTCTGGAGTATAGTCCTTCGCAGGGCTATCGCAGTTATCGCGAAAAGCTGGTGAACTATTATGCCAAGTATGATATTCACCTAACTGCCGACGACATCATCATCACCAGTGGTGGTAGTGAGGCTGTGCTTTTTTCATTCTTGGCTTGTTTGAATCCTGGCGATGAGATCATCGTGCCAGAACCTGCTTACGCCAACTACATGGCATTCGCCATCTCGGCTGGGGCTGTGATTCGCACGATTGCCACGACCATCGACGAGGGTTTCTCATTGCCGAAAGTGGAGAAGTTTGAGGAACTCATCAATGAGCGCACTCGTGCCATCCTCATTTGCAACCCCAACAACCCCACCGGCTATCTCTATACACGTCGTGAAATGAATCAGATTCGCGACCTGGTGAAGAAATACGACCTTTATCTTTTCTCTGACGAGGTGTATCGTGAGTTCATCTATACAGGTTCTCCATACATTTCCGCTTGCCATCTTGAAGGAATTGAGCAGAATGTGGTGCTGATTGACTCTGTGTCGAAGCGTTACAGTGAGTGTGGTATCCGTATTGGTGCCCTGATCACAAAGAATGAAGAGATTCGTAAGGCGGTCATGAAATTCTGTCAAGCTCGTCTTTCTCCTCCACTCATTGGACAGATTGCTGCTGAGGCAAGTCTCGATGCACCTGAGGAGTATAGCCGTGACATCTATGATGAATATGTGGAACGACGCAAATGCTTGATAGATGGACTCAACCGTATTCCTGGCGTTTATTCCCCCATTCCAATGGGTGCATTCTATACGGTGGCTAAGTTACCAGTGGATGACTGCGAGAAATTCTGTGCATGGTGCCTTTCCGACTTCAATTATGAGGGTGAGACGGTGATGATGGCTCCTGCATCGGGTTTCTATACGACGCCAGGCGCTGGTAAGAATGAAGTTCGTATTGCATACGTGTTGAAGAAGGAAGATCTTGTGAGAGCGCTCTTCGTGCTTCGCAAGGCACTTGAAGCATATCCCGGCAGAGTGGAGTGATGGCTTTCGAACTTTGCATCGCGAAACGAATATATGCTGATAAGGCAGAGGACGGGGAAAAGTTTTCTCGTCCTGCCATTCGTATAGCGATGTTGGGTGTTGCCATTGGTGTGGCTGTCATGTTGGTGAGTCTGGCAGTGGTGCTGGGCTTTAAGCATGAGGTGAGTGAGAAGGTGGTGGGATTTGGTAGCCACATTCAGGTGTTGAGTCTGACGCAGGATCAGAACTATGAGATGTTGCCTGTGCTGACCAACGACACCTTGATTCAGAAAGTGAAGCGGGTGAAGGGCACGGGTCGTGTTCAGCGCTTTGCCACCAAAATCGGCATTTTGAAGACCGAAGATAATTTCCGGGGCTTGACCTTCAAAGGAGTGGGAGAGGACTATGACCTTTCGTTCTTTCAACGATGTCTGGTGGATGGAGAAATGCCGAAGTTCACTTCCAAAAAGGCTACCAATGAGATACTCCTCTCGCAGAAAGTGGCTGGAGACTTGGGTGTGAAGACGGGTGATAAGATATTTGCCTACTTTATGGGTGAAGAATCGATGCGTGCACGTCGTCTGAAAGTGGCTGGCATTTTTGCCACCAACATGAACGACTACGATAAGAACTATGTCATCACAGACATCTACACGGTGAGGAAGTTGAATAATTGGGATGAGGAGATGTCGTCTGGATTGGAAATAACGGTGAATGATTTCGAGAGGGTAGAGGAGTTAACACAAAAGCTCCAATTCATTCATCAGGGCACCGACCGCAATGGCGTGACCTATGGTGTGTTTAGCATCAAAGACATTGCTGCGCATACGTTTGCTTGGTTGGCTGTGCTTGATATGAATGTGGTGATGATACTCGTGCTGATGATTCTGGTGAGTGCCTTTACAGTGGTGAGTGGACTGCTCATCATCATGCTCGAACGCATCAATATGATTGGTACACTGAAAGTTTTGGGAGCGACCAATGCCTCTGTCAGGCGTATCTTCATCCAGTTCAGCGTCATGCTGGTAGGGCAGGGAATGTTGTGGGGCAATGTTGTAGGCTTGTTGCTTTGCTGGCTTCAACAGCGTTTCCATTTCATTTCGCTCGATGCTTCGGTCTATTACATCGACTCAGTACCTATTCAGTTCAACTGGTTGCTGATTTTGGCCATCAATGCCATCACGTTGCTGGTTTCGACTTTGGTCATCTGGGGAAGTTCGCATCTCATCAGTCTTGGCAAACCCTCACAAACCACTCGCTACGAATAGGAAATAATGCAAGTATCTTAATAAATTGTAAATAGTAAATCGTCAAATAGTAAATTTCATGATGGAATTAGCAAAAAATTATAATCCTTCAGATGTGGAAGGCAAGTGGTACCAGTATTGGATTGACCACAAACTCTTTGCCAGCAAGCCCGATGGTCGTGAACCCTACACGATTGTGATTCCGCCACCCAATGTGACGGGTGTGCTTCACATGGGCCACATGCTCAACAACACTATTCAGGATATTCTGATTCGTAAGGCACGCATCGACGGCAAGAATGCTTGCTGGGTGCCTGGTACTGACCATGCTTCCATCGCTACTGAGGCTAAGGTGGTGAACCGCCTTGCTGAACAGGGCATCAAGAAGCGTGATCTGACTCGTGAGGAGTTCCTGAAACATGCTTGGGCTTGGACAGACGAACATGGAGGCATCATTCTCAAGCAGTTGCGTCGTTTGGGTGCATCTTGCGATTGGGACAGAACAGCTTTCACGATGGATGAGAAGCGTAGCGAAAGTGTGTTGAAGGTCTTTGTAGATCTATACAAGAAAGGACTCATCTATCGCGGTCTCCGTATGGTCAACTGGGATCCTAAAGCACAGACGGTGCTTTCCACAGAGGAAGTAATTTATCGCGACGAGAAGAGCCACTTGTTCCACTTGAAGTACTATGTGGCAGACCCAGAGAATCTCACTTCTGTAGGAAGCAAGGTTTCTCTTGACACCTTGGAGAAGGAGGGTAATATTATCCATAAGGATGCCAAAGGATATTATGCTGTGGTGGCTACCACACGTCCAGAGACCATCATGGGTGATACAGCTATGTGTATCAATCCCAAAGACCCCAAAAACCAGTGGTTGCGAGGTCACAAGGTGATTGTGCCTCTGGTGAATCGTGTCATTCCTGTTATCGAAGACCGCTATGTGGACATCGAGTTCGGTACTGGTTGTCTGAAGGTCACTCCTGCTCACGATGTGAACGACTACGCTTTGGGTAAAGCACATAACCTCGAAACCATTGACATCTTCAATCCTGATGGAACCCTCTCTGAGGAGGCTGGGCTCTATGTGGGCATGGACAGAATGGAAGTGCGCAAACAGATTGCCATCGACTTGAAAGAAGCAGGTCTGATGGAGAAGATTGAGGATTACGAGAACAAGGTGGGCTATTCGGAGCGCAACCAAGATACGGCTGTGGAGCCTCGTCTCTGCAAGCAGTGGTTCCTCTCGATGAAACACTTTGCTGATATCGCTCTGCCACCTGTGCTCGAAGGTAAGATCAAGTTCTATCCAACTAAATATGTAACCACCTACCGCAATTGGCTCGAGAATATTCAGGACTGGTGCATCAGCCGTCAGCTCTGGTGGGGACACCGCATTCCTGCCTATTTCCTGCCTACTCCAGAAGGGGAGGAAGAGAAGTATGTGGTGGCACTTACAGCCGAAGAGGCTCTGGAAGAGGCAAAGAAGATTCCTGGCTACGAGAACATCACCATTGACCAGTTGACTCACGATGAGGATGCGCTCGACACATGGTTCTCTTCATGGCTCTGGCCTGTTTCGCTCTTCGATGGCATCAACAATCCTGGCAATGAGGAAATTAACTACTATTATCCCACCAGCGACTTGGTGACGGGTCCCGACATCATCTTCTTCTGGGTAGCTCGTATGATTATGGCTGGTGAGGAATATCTGAAAGATGTGCCTTTCCGCAATGTCTATTTTACAGGTATCGTACGTGATAAACTGGGTAGAAAAATGTCGAAGTCACTCGGCAACTCTCCAGACCCAATTGGTTTGATTGAGAAGTATGGTGCTGATGGTGTGCGTATGGGTATGCTTTTGTCTGCCCCTGCAGGCAACGACATCCTCTTCGATGAGCAACTCTGTCAGCAGGGTGCAGCATTCTGCAACAAGATTTGGAATGCCTTCCGTCTCGTGCAGGGTTGGGAGGTGTCTGATTCGCTCGCCCAACCAGAGGAGAACAAGAAGACCATCGCATGGATGGAGGCTACCATCAAGACTGCACTCGTCGAAATCAATGACCTCTACGCCAAGTATCGTCTCAACGAAGCCCTCATGGCTGTCTTCAAACTCTTCACTGACGAATTCTCTGGTTGGTATCTGGAGATGATCAAGCCTGCTTATCAGGCTCCTATCGATGCTGAGACCTTCAAGGCCACGCTCAACTTCTTCGAGCAGTTGATGAAGATTATTCACCCCTTCATGCCATTTATTACGGAGGAACTCTACCAGCACATTGCTGAACGCAAGGAAGGTGAGAGCATCATGGTTGATACGCTCATTCTTGATGCGCCCACTGAGGCAGACAAGCAATTGATGGCTCAGTATGAGGAAGCCAAGCAAATCATCTCAGGTGTTCGTGCCGTTCGTCAGAGCAAGAACATCTCACCACGCGAGCCGCTTACACTCGAAGTGGTTATGGGTGGTAACGAAAAGAACATCACCCAATGCCCTTCTCTTGGAGCAATCATCAAGAAGATGGCTTCTCTGGCTGACATCCTCTATGTGCAGGCCAAGAGCGATGGCACATCAGCTTTCATGCTTGGTACCACAGAGTATGCTGTGCAACTTGGCAACCTCATTGACGCAGAGGCTGAAATCCAGAAGATGGAGGCTGAGCTGAAGCACTTGCAAGGCTTTTTGGTCGGTGTGAAGAAGAAACTCAGCAACGAACGCTTCGTGGCCAATGCACCAGCACAGGTCGTGGAATTGGAACGCAAGAAGCAGCATGATGCTGAGACCAAGATTGCCACCCTCACTGAAAGCATCGCGAAACTGAAGGCCTAAGATTGTAAATTGTCAAATTGTAAATCAATAGATATGTCACTTAAAGCATTGAACGCTCGCACGGCTCCGAAGAGCCATGCACCTGAGAGAATCATCCAGTTTGGTGAAGGCAATTTCTTGCGTTGCTTTGTCGATTGGATTGTCTATAACATGAACCAGAAGACCGACTTCAACGCCTCGGTGGTGGTGGTTCAGCCTATTGAGCGAGGCATGGTCGATTGGCTCAATGGACAGGATTGTCTCTATCATGTCAATCTGCAGGGACGTCTGAATGGTGAGAAGGTCAACTCCCTCACCCGCATTGACTGCATCAGCCGAGCCCTCAATCCTTATAGCCAGAATCAGGCCTTCATGGCTTTGGCTGAGCAGCCAGAGATTCGCTTCGTCATCTCCAACACCACAGAGGCTGGCATCGCTTTCGACCCTGCCTGCAAGTTGGCTGATGCACCAGCCTCTTCCTATCCTGGCAAACTCACTCAGTTGCTCTATCGTCGCTTCAAAACTTTCAACGGAGCAGCTGACAAAGGACTCATCATCATGCCTTGTGAGTTGATTTTCTTGAACGGACATCATCTCAAGGAGTGCATCTACCAGTACATCGAACTCTGGAAAGATGACTTCGGTGCCGACTACGAAGCATTCAAGGCTTGGTTCACCAACTATAATTATGTGTGTGCCACACTCGTTGACCGTATCGTGCCTGGCTTCCCACGAAAAGAGATTGCAGAGATTCAGAAGAAGGTTTGCTATGCCGACAACCTCGTTGTGCAGGGTGAGGCCTTCCACCTCTGGGTCATCGAGAAGCCAGAGAACATGGATATTGACACCCTCAAGGCTGAGTTCCCGGCTGAGAAGGCTGGTCTCAACGTGCTCATCGCGCCCAGCGAGAAACCTTACCATGAGCGCAAGGTGACGCTGCTCAATGGTCCTCACACCGTCCTCTCTCCTGTTGCATACCTCAGCGGCATCAACATTGTGCGCGATGCCTGCAACGACGAGGTGGTGGGCAAGTACATCCACAAGGTGCAGTTCGACGAACTCATGCAGACACTTAACCTGCCGATGGAAGAATTGCAGCAGTTTGCCACTGACGTGTTGGAGCGTTTCAACAACCCATACGTTGACCATCAGGTGACGAGCATTATGCTCAATTCCTTCCCCAAGTACGAGACGCGTGACCTCCCAGGTGTGAAGGTTTATCTCCAGCGTAAGGGCGAACTCCCACAGGGTCTTGTTTTCGGACTCGCCGCAATCATCATCTACTACAAGGGCGGAACTCGTGCTGATGGCGCTCCCATCGAGCCTAATGATGCTCCTGAAATCATGCAGTTGCTCAAAGACCTCTGGGCTACAGGCGACACGCAGAAGGTGGCAGAAGGTGTCCTCGCTGCAGAGAACATCTGGCACGAAGATCTCAACAAGACCGTTCCTGGTCTCACAGACCTCGTCAAGAAAGACCTTGACCTCATTCAGGAGAAGGGCATGCTTGAGGCCGTGAAGACCATTCTGTGAACATACACTTGTCACGAACTATATTATTTATCGACTAAAAACCTACAATTATGGATCAAGAATTGATTAAGCAGTGTACGGCGGAAGCCCAGAAGTGGCTCTCCCCAGCTTTTGATGCCGAGACACAGGCAGAAGTGAAGGCGATGCTTGATACAGAGGACAAGACAGCTCTCATCGACGCATTCTATCAGAACCTTGAGTTTGGAACGGGTGGTTTGCGCGGAATCATGGGTGCTGGCACCAATCGCATGAACAAGTACATCGTCGGCATGGCCACTCAGGGCTTTGCCAACTACATCAACAAAGCGTTTGCAGGCAAGAAGGACATCAGCGTAGTGGTTGGTCACGACTGCCGCAACAACTCACGTCTTTTTGCTGAGACCGTGGCCGACATCTTCTCTGCCAATGGTATCAAGGCTTATCTCTTTGAGAGCCTCCGTCCTACGCCTGAGATTTCTTTCGCCATCCGTCAGCTCGGTGCACAGGCTGGTGTAAACATCACTGCCAGCCACAATCCACGTGAGTACAACGGCTATAAGGCTTATTGGGATGACGGCGCACAGGTGCTGGCTCCCCACGATACAGGTATCATTGACGAGGTGAACAAAGTGACCATCGATCAGGTGAAGTTCACACCCAACAACGACCTCATCCAGATTATTGGTGGTGAGATGGACATCGACTACCTGAACGCTGTGCATGAGGCACTCGTCGATCAAGATGTCATCAACCGCCAGAAGGATCTCTGTATCGTTTATTCTCCATTGCATGGCACAGGCCGTGTCATCATCCCTGCTGCCCTCCGCACTTGGGGTTTCCAGAACATCAACGTGGTGAAAGAGCAGATGGTCATCGATGGTAACTTCCCAACGGTTGTATCTCCTAATCCAGAAAACTCTGAAGCTATGACCTTAGGCATGCAGTTGGGCACCAAGCTCAATGCCGACCTCGTGCTGGCTTCAGACCCTGATGCTGACCGTCTCGCTGTGGTGTGCCGCGACCCTAAGGGTGAATGGTGCATCCTCAATGGAAACCAAACTGCTCTCATGCTCTCCTATTATATTATTGAGAACAAAAAGAAACTTGGTCAACTGAAGGGCAACGAGTTCATGGTGAAGACTATTGTGACGACTGAGACCATCGCTGAAATAGCCAAGCGTAACAACGTCGAGATTCGCGACGTCTATACGGGTTTCAAGTGGATTGCTCGCGAAATCAAGCTCTCTGAGGGCGTGAAGAAGTACATTGGTGGCGGTGAAGAGAGCTTCGGCTATCTGCCATTCGACAAAGTGCGTGATAAGGACAGCCCAGCTTCTATCTGTCTGCTCTGCGAGATTGCAGCATGGGCCAAGGACAACGGCATGACACTTTATGACCTGCTCATGAAGATCTATCTCGACTATGGGTTTGCCTACCAAAACGCCATTTCTGTTACTAAGCCTGGCAAATCTGGAGCCGACGAGATCAAGCAGATGATGGAGGACTTCCGTCAGACTCCTCCCACTTCGTTGGGTGGCAGTCCTGTGGTATGTGTCAAAGATTACAAGACCCTCAAGCAGGTCTGCGACGGCAAGGAATCTGCCATCGATATGCCTGCTACCAGCAACGTGCTCCAGTGGTTCACAGCCGACGGCACAAAGATTAGTGTTCGTCCTTCTGGCACAGAACCCAAGATCAAGTTCTACGTTGAGGTCAAGGGTGAAATGGCATGCCCGAAGTGCTATCCATCCGCCACTGCTGACGCTAAGGCCAAGGTTGATGCGATTAAGCAGGACTTGGGGCTGTAAATCACATGATTTAGGTACATCCTCAAGCACCTTGGAAAAGCCGCTCGTATTTACCCCTCCCCGAGGGTAAGCGACGATGAACCCGATAGGCAATATTTAATTGTCCCTTTGTGGCAGAATTTAATGACCCTCTTAAAGCGATTGCTTTTCGAGGGTTTTTTCGTGGTTTTAAATTAAACCAAGAGAAAAAAAAGTGGAGGAAAATTAAACTTTTGGGAGATTAGACATTCTTATCAGTGTAAAACTATTCTAATCATTCATTTAATCAACCTAATCTCAGTAAAAACTAAAATGATGAAGAGTTATTTGAAAGTGTTGGCACTGAGTGCTACACTGATGGGTTCTACAGCCATAATGGCACAGCCAGGTGGCGGTTTCGGTGGTTTCGGCGGCTTTCAGCAGCAGATTAAATTGGAAACCTCGAAAGAGTGGAAGGATGTGAACTATGCCGGCGATGACAAGGCATACCACACTTGCGACATCTATTTGCCCAAACAGGAAAAAGCTTCTTATCCTGTGGTGGTTCACATCTATGGCAGTGCATGGTTCTCTAACAACAGCAAGGGTGCCGCTGATTTGGGCACTATCGTGAAGGCGCTTCTCGATGCTGGTTATGCAGTGGTTTGTCCAAACCATCGTTCGAGTGGTGACGCTCAATGGCCAGCTCAGATTAATGACATCAAAGCAGTTATTCGCTTCATTCGTGGAGAAGCCAAGACCTACAAGTTTGATCCCTCATTCATCGCTACCTCTGGTTTCTCATCTGGTGGTCATCTTTCTTCTGTATGTGGAACAACCAATGGCGTGAAGGTGGCTCAGGTAGGCAAAGAGAGTGTAGATATCGAGGGTGCTGTTGGTCCTTACACGAAGGAGAGCAGCTTGGTGAATGCAGCCTGTGACTGGTCTGGTCCTGTTGACCTGACCAACATGGATTGTGGCGAACACATGTCGATGGGTAATTCAAGTCCAGAGGATGTGCTGTTGGGTGGTACGAAGCTGTCTGAAGAACCTGACAAATATCTGAGTCTGAGCGCTACGAATTATGTGGACAAAACTGATGTGCCAATCATCATCTTCCATGGTGAAAAGGACAATGTGGTTCCATGTTGCCAAGGTAAGAAGTTCTATGAACTCTTGAAGGCTGCTGGTGTGAAGACTGAGGCTACGTTTGTGCCCGAAGGTGGTCATGGTATGGGCATGTATTCGGAGGAGAACTTGCAGAAGATGGTGAACTTCCTGAACGACGTCCGTGCGAAGAAATAATTAAGTGTAAAATACAAAGAGCCCGTGCAGCAAGTCATGTTGCACGGGCTCTTCTTTTTATGTGGGTTGTCTGTATTAGATCAGTTCGATACTTCTTTTCACAAACTTGTTCAGAGCTTCACCTTTCAGCAGACCATTCTGGAGCAATGCCAAGTCGATGAGTTGGCTCACCACTTCTGTATTGGCATCCTTGATGTTCTGCTTGATGAGTGGGTGGTCGGTGTTGAGCACAAGGTTAAGCATTGTAGGCATATCACCATAGAACGCCATACCTGGCTGCAGACGTGACATGTCTTTCATACGGCGCATGTACTCGCTCTGGGTCATCACTACAGGTGCAGCCGTTTCGCCTAAGGCCTGTGGCTCCACGTTGAACTCGATTTTTTCAAGTTTAGGCAGGGCATTCTTGAAAGTCTCGGTGAGTACCTTTTTGTCATCCTCTGGCAGTTCCTCTTTCTTCTCGTCGCTCTTCACAATGAGTTTATCCACCACGTCGGAGTCCACACGAGTGAATCGACAGCGACCATCCTTCTTCTCGCCTTCGATGGTGAACTTCTCCTCGAAGAGATTACACATTGCTGGATCAAGCTGGCCATCCATCAGCAGCACATTGTAACCCTTGGCGTTGGCAGCATCGATGTAGCTGTACTGGTCATCCTTGTTGTTGGCATAGAGATAGACGATGTTGCCGTCCTTATCGGTCTGCTCGCTCTTGATGAGGGTCTGGTACTCCTCGAAGGTGTACATCTTGCCCTCTGTGTCCTTCAGCAGGGCGAATGACTTTGCTTTGTCGTAGAAGTCACTCTCTGAGAGCATTCCATAATTGATGAATATCTTGATGTCATCCCATTTCTCCTCAAACTGCTTGCGGTCGCTCTTGAAGATGGATGACAGACGATCAGACACTTTCTTTGAGATGTACGTTGAAATCTTCTTCACGTTGGCATCGCTCTGCAGATAACTGCGGCTCACATTCAGAGGAATGTCTGGTGAATCAATCACACCATGCAATAAAGTCATGAAATCAGGTACGATGCCCTCCACATTGTCTGTTACAAACACCTGGTTGCAGTACAGGTTGATCTTATTTTTCTGGATGTCGAGATTTGTCTTCACTTTGGGGAAGTAGAGAATACCAGTCAAGTTGAAGGGGTAATCGACGTTCAGATGAATCCAGAACAGAGGTTCATCGCTCATGGGATAGAGCTTCTTGTAAAACTCCTTGTAGTCTTCGTCCTTCAGTTCGCTGGGTTTGCGCGTCCAGAGTGGGGTGGTGTCGTTGATGACGTCGTCCTCATCTGTCTCCACGCTCTTCTTCTCCTTGTCATCCCATTTCGTCTTCTTGCCAAAAGCCACAGCCACAGGCAGGAACTTGCAGTATTTGTTCAGTAGTTCGCTCACCTTGTACTTCTCCAAGAATTCCTTGCAGTCATCGTCGATGTACATCACAATGTCTGTACCACGATCGGTTTTGTCTGCATCTTCAATAGAGAACTCTGGGCTTCCGTCACATGACCATTTCACGGCCTTGGAACCCTCCTGCCAACTTTTTGTGATGATTTCCACCTTCTTGCTCACCATGAATGCTGAGTAGAAACCCAGTCCGAAGTGGCCGATGATGGCGTTTGCATCCTCTTTGTATTTATCAAGGAAGTCATTAGCACCAGAGAAAGCAATCTGATTGATATACTTGTCGATTTCCTCCTCGGTCATGCCTATACCACGGTCGCTTACTGTCAACGTACCCTTATCCTTGTCAATGGATACATGCACAGTCAAGTCGCCAGCCTCCTCCTTCAACTCGCCCTTGCTGGCCAAGGTCTTGAGTTTCTGAGTGGCATCAACGGCGTTACTTACGATTTCACGGATGAAAATGTCATGGTCTGAATAGAGAAACTTTTTGATAACGGGGAAAATGTTCTCAGTCGTAACCCCGATGTTACCTTTTTGAGACATATGTTAATCGATGTTTAGTTGTTTTGTTTAATAGTTATTTAGTTGATTGATTTGTATCCGAGTTATGCTCATTATCAAAATATATGCCAGCTATTCATATGACTGACATTTTGTCGCAATGAAACTTAGTGTGGAATTAATAGAATTATATAATTTTACAGATTGTATTTACAATTGTAAAATTATGGCATGAAAGCAGAATTATTTCACATTTGTCAAAAAAAGAGCGGAACTTGTTTGGAGATTACTCCATCTTTTTCGTAACTTTGTAGCCGAGAATATATGATAAAGTGAGAAGCCAGCCTGAAGAGGGCTGGCATAAAAGAATTGTATAACTATTAAAATGGAGAATTGAATGATGAAAGCGGAAGAATTGCCTCCTTTCAACTTTCCCATTGAGGACAAGTCGGAGAGAATTATCAAGGTGATCGGCGTCGGAGGTGGCGGCGGTAATGCGGTGCAACACATGTGGGAAGAGGGCGTGAAGAACGTCTCTTTCGTGGTGACGAACACGGACAGCCAAGTGTTGAAGGTGAACATGGTGCCGAGCAAAGTACAGTTAGGTGATGGACTTGGCACAGGTGGTGACCCCAAGAAAGGGCAGGAGATTGCCGAGAAGAACATCGAAACCATCAAGACAATGTTTGGTGAGGACACGCGTATGGTGTTCATCACTGCTGGTATGGGTGGTGGCACTGGAACGGGTGCTGCACCAGTGATTGCTCGTGTGGCAAAAGAAATGGGTATACTGACAGTAGGTGTTGTGACGTTACCGTTCAAGATGGAAATGCGTAAGCGGATGGACAAGGCACTGTTAGGTATGGAGGCGTTGAAGAAGAATGTGGATTCGCTCATTGTCATCAACAATCAGAAGCTGTTAGAGAGTGAGCAATATAAGAGGTTGACACTGGAGGAGGGATTGAAGAAGGCAGATGAGGTGCTAACGGTTGCGACGAGGACAATTGCAGAGATTATTACGGTGAGAGGTAGCATCAACAGAGATTATAATGATGTGTCAACCGTGATGAAGGATGGTGGTGCGGCTTTGGTGTCAGTGGCGAAGGCAAGTGGGGAGAAGCGCATCTTCAAGGCTTTATCGGAAGCAATCAGTTCACCACTTGTTGCGAATGTTGAGAAGCAGAAGGTACGTCGGCTGCTATATATTGTGTATAGTGGAGAACAGAATCCTGCCCGCATGGATGAGCTGGAGGAAATCAGTGAGTTCATGGAGAACTTTGACGAAAATCTGGATGTGCTATGGGGACATTATCCTGATGACACGCTTGGAGATGAAATCAAAGTAGCTGTGGTGGCAACGGGATTTGATCAATCAGACGAGCGTCTGACACAAGAAGATACCACCAAACAGGATGAGATGAAGCGATTGAAGGATCTGCGTGAGAAATTCTATTCATATACGAATGTTGTGCCGAAACAAGAAGATAATCCTGATGAGATAAAAGTGGAGCCATCGGAAGAGATGGAGGGTGAGGAAATGTCTGAAATTCCAGCACAAGATGTGGACGAAGTGGATGAACCATCAAAAACGCCTTCATTTTTGGATGTTCTCATAAAAAAACTGAAAGTTTTGATGGAAGAAGAGTGATGGATAAGATTTTTTTTCTTATCTTTGCCTCGTCAACCAAAAACGTAAAATTATGATAGTATATCCTAATGCAAAGATTAACATCGGTCTGAACGTCGTGGAGAAGCGTCCGGACGGCTACCATAATTTGGAGACCGTGTTTTATCCGATTGGTCTGCAAGATATTTTGGAGATTCAAGAGATAGAGGGCGAAGCGCCTGCCTGTGGCTATCGTCTGAAAGTGACGGGTACCGTACTGGATGGCTCGCCGGCAGACAATTTGGTGGTGAGGGCTTTCAAATTGTTGAAGAAAGATTTTGACCTCCCGCCTGTGAGTATAGGATTGTACAAGCATATCCCAACTGGAGCTGGTCTTGGCGGTGGCTCGGCTGATGCGGCCTTCACAATAAAGACATTGAACGATCGTTTCAAACTGGGACTGACCACTGAGCAGATGGAGGACTATTGCACACAGCTGGGGGCTGATTGTCCTTTTTTCATCCAGAACAAGCCTGTGTTTGCGACGGGCATTGGGAATGTGTTCCAGCCCATTGAATTGAATCTGAAGTACAAATCTCTGGTATTAGTGAAACCTGACACGTTTGTGTCAACGAAAGATGCTTATGCGAAGGTGAAGGTGAAACATCCAGAGAAGCAATTGCCAGAACTACTCTCACAGCCCATTGAAACGTGGAAGGATACGGTGGTGAACGATTTTGAGGTGAGTGTCTTTTCGAAGTATCCTGAGATTGCTGCTATCAAGGATCAAATGTACGACCTTGGTGCTGTGTATGCCAGCATGTCGGGTAGTGGGTCGAGCGTCTTCGGTATTTTCGAAGACCCTGTGGATAATGTAGATGAACTGTTCTGCGGCATGTTCTGCCGCCAACGTGAACTTTAATCGTAGAAGTTCCAACTGATTCCAAAGCGGAGGCTGATGGGGTTCATCGGGTAACCTGGTGCCCATAGGTAGCGTCCATCTGATTGGTTGGCATGGTGATACATGATGTAGAAACGTGTTCTCTTCAAATCAAAATTTGCATAGACGGAGATGAGGGAGTAATCCCCAATCTTCGTCTTTTTCAATGGATTCTGGTTCATAAACATACCAATGACTGGCGAATAGTCTGGTGCTTCGTACTCAGTGAAGTACTTCATGTCGGCACCAAATTCAGTCTTCAACACCTTGGCAATCTTGAAACGGAGATAGAGATTGGTGTAGAGCGAAAGGGTGGGCAAGGGCAACACGTCTGAATGGCTGCATGTTTGATAGGTGATGTCGTTGTCCCAATGCAGGATGCCCATCGTAAAGTTTTGACGAAGATTGGCATTAATAACTTGGATGTTGGAGGTACACTGCATGGGTGTCACATTGTTGGTGACAATGGGATTGTCAGTGTCTGTGTTTAGTGCAATACCTGTGTTCTGGAAATAACTGTAATTCTTGATGTTTTCCACTCCAACCGTGATGGTCGTGTTGGTGTGAGGGATATCTATCACGCCTTCGATACGTTGACGGAATTCCTTATCGGGGTTGTTGTCCCACCACGCATGCTTGCTGTGATAGGTGCCGAAATAGAAACTGGGCAGGATGTTTTTGACGTAGGCGTTGAGTGCAACCTGAGCTGTATCACCCATTACAGGAATGTTGACTTCTGCATGACCATCCACTTCGAACTGTCCAAGGTCGTAACCTCCCACGACCATTTCTCCGTCAAGGTTATAGTGAACCATAGTACCCTGTGAACGGATGATCTGTCCTCCCACAATCACATTGTGCTCATTATAATCCTGCTTGCCGATGCGTCCTGTCGTGTTGGTGTAGTAACCTCCGTACTGGGTAGAGTCGGGTAATGTGAACCGTTTGTATTCGTAACCGGCATAGAGATTCAGACCAAACATCGCCCATTTGTTAAACCCCTCGCAGAGAGAAATACCCAAGATGTTCTTTATGTAGAAATGTTTGGTTCGGTCTTCTGTCGAGTCGCCTGGGAGGTAGGTGTAGGAATGGTAATTCTCTGTCTCTTTGTAGGCACGGTTGTTGTGCATCATCTTGTTTAACTTCAGCGTATGGAAGATTTTGCTGACAGGCACATACACTTCCTTCGTGGTGACAGAATCGATCTCTTCGTCTTGATAGAAACCGAAGTCATAGTGATGATTGAGAAACACAAGGTCATGCTCCTGGCGGTTCCATGTGCTGGTCAGGTTGGTAGGAATGTCGTTGGAAGTGAATTGTCGCGCCATTCCTTCTGGGTTAGTGATGTAACTCTCATCAGTGATTCCACCATTTTCAGCATTCTTCATGAAGTTATGCTGATAGTAGAAATGGAGTTTATATTTGTCGTCAATGAAGGATGACCAAGCCGACGCATTCATGAAAGAGGTGGACATCGCGTCGTAATAGCCTCGACCATATATGTAGTCGTAGATGGCACCAAAGTTGAATTTCTTGCCTGCATTGTTCGTAAAGGTAGCCTTCACATGGTCAGAACCCGTGTTTTTGGAACCGTTCCAATTGTAGGCGATGTTCATGAAGGGCGATTTCGTGTTGTAGAACCGGAACTGCTCGGTATCGACAAAAAACATATCGAAGGGGTCTGTGAACATGAATTCAGCCATGATGGGACGCTCCATAAAGATACGTGACATACGTGGGGA
The DNA here is from genome assembly GCA_017617805.1 of Bacteroidaceae bacterium. Taxonomy (GTDB): domain Bacteria; phylum Bacteroidota; class Bacteroidia; order Bacteroidales; family Bacteroidaceae; genus Minthosoma. The sequence continues at coordinate 22,683 of JAFZVN010000038.1, forward strand.
ACCTACATTACCCAACGTATTGTAGTGTCCTTCGATGCCTTCAGGCAAGTCGGTGTTCATGAACAGATGGTGCAACGTGTCCACATAGGTCTCGGTCATGTTGCCGTATTTCTCATCTACAACCCATGCACGAATGTCATTTGGCACCACTTTCTTGGTTTTGGTGGATGCAGAGTCTGGACGCGAATCCATCGACAGGTCAGTGTTAGTCTCCAACTCTGTCACAATTCGCTGTGCTAAACTCCTATGAACAAAAAGGAATAGAAAAAGAAGGGGAAGTAGATACCTTTTATCCAAAATGATTTGAAGCTTAGTTAAAACATGAACCGCAAATAGAATTCGACCAATTTGAGCGCAATAGCACCAAAGCCCACACTGAAGAATAGCACCCGTTGATCGGGGAGGGCAAAATAGATGACGATGGCAACAGCAAAGCCCAACATAAATGCCCAATTGAGCACTTTTCGTGCTGTGTCAACTTGGGATGATTGGCTTTTGCCCTTGTGCCATTTCTTTTTGCTCTCTGCCTTACTCTCAGCTATGGCTTCAGCTATGATTTTATCTACGTCTTCTTGATTCATGGGTTATTTGTTGATGACTTCTGAAATTTCCTTTTTCAGTTCTGCCACAAAATCAATGGTTTTGACTCTGTAATTGCGTGGAATACGCAGGAGCTCACCTTTCTTGTTCAGGCTTTCTTTATCCGTAATCCATTCCTCTGCAGGGATGCGAATGAACTTTCCTTCGCCTTGATCTACATTGAAAGATAGGGTGTGAAGCTTAAATTCTACTTGGCCGTCGTTCACTTTCAAATCGAGCAAATAGAAAGCTTCTGTGAAGTTCTTGGCCAAAGGCTTCGAGGAGAACACCATTTCTTCTGCACCTTGACATTGAATGGTTCCGTTCTGCTTGTCTGCCACCTTGATTTTGGCATATTCAAGGTTCTTGAAGAAGTTGGCATCTGAATAAACGCCCATCGTGCTGTTGGGCTCATAGCGTAAACTTGCCCATTGAGCTAACTTGGTGTAAATGTCATTCTTGGTCTGTCCTGGAGCTGTGATGACATCCTTGAACACAACTTTACCATTTTCTTCAGGCACAGCGCCTTTGGCTGCGTATGCCGATAAGTCAGCCTTGGCTCCTTTGGGAGTTTTACGACCGAATAAACCTTCACTCTGGGCTTGCATCACAAAAGGCAGTGCCGCTGCAAAGAGGGTAATGATAATCTTCTTCATATCTTTGTATTTTATCAGTTTTGTTTGCAAAGGTAATGCTTTTACACTTTATGGTCAAATTATTACTTCTAAATATTCTAAAAAAGCACATAATCAAACAAAAAGAAGACACCAGATAGCTGGTATCTTCTTTCATTTTACCTTTTATAAACTAAACAATGCTTGTTCTGATCATTTGCGGTTGTTGTTGTTCCAACCATTATTGTTCCATCGCGGTTGAGGATTGTTCGGAGTTTTGTTCATGTTGTTGTTACCTCTGCCAGGCTGGAAGCGGTTTAGGGCTTCTACTTGGAAACGTTGTAGAGCAATCCTGACAGCGAAAATCTTCTTCCACGACAAAACAGAATGAAATTTCTTGTAATAAGTCTGTTCTACTTTCTTACTCTCCACCTCGAGTGCTGTCAATTTGGTGACAAGGTTTTCATACTCATCTTCATTTTGGTTGGCATTTTTCCAACTTTTCATCATTAGTTCTCTTTGTTGTCCTACGATTTGATGTTGCTTGGCGAACATTTCGTTGAGGAGAGGGAAGAACTTTGCTGATTCTGCTTCTGTCAGCTTTGCTTCTCGTGCCACAAATTCATTCAATGTTTTCATGTATAGCTCAGGACTGAACTCTTTGCGTCCATTCTGAGTTCTACCACCATTGCCTGGATTCTGGGCACTGATGCAGATGCTGGTCAACAACACTAACATGAATGTGATGATTTTTTTCATACGTGTCTTGTTTTGTAGCTTTTAAGTGTGTTTACGAAAGTTATTCTTCCATGTTGTCTTCAGCGGACAAATAGTAGTATACGTCCATGTTGTCCACCATTGTGTAGGTCATCAAGTCCTCATTATAGTTGTCATAGGCGGTGAATTCAGCCACCATGTCATCAGTTTGCTCAGTCGATGAAGCAGGCTTGGGGATGAACTTCAATGCCACGGTCACGATGAGAACGAGCGATGCCGCTATCGAGATAGCGCTAATCCACAAGTTGCGACGGCGGTTCTTGTTGATACCGATAAACTGTGTGTTCTTTTCTGGAACTGACTCTGATGCGTTGTTTTCAGCGACTTTAAGTTCTGCCTTCAAGCAGCTGGCTGTCGATGCCTCTTCTGCATCAATCCGCTCCATGATACGAGCAGTCAGATTATCGAAGTATTCGTCAGACACCTTGAATGGGTATCTGCCACCGCTTGGGCTTAATATTCGGTTATCTTTTGTACTCATATTTCTTTATGTTTTTAGTTAATGATATGACTAAATGATTTTAGAATGGTTTAATTTGTTGAGTATTTTTTATTCTTTTAATTTCAGAAAGTTAGTAATCTTTTCCACTGCAATATGGTAGGATGCCTTGAGTGCTCCGACACTGGTGCCAACCATCTCAGAAATTTCCTCGTATTTTCGGTCTTCGAAATATTTCATACAGAAAACCTGACGCTGTTTGGCTGGTAGGGTGGACACGGCTTGCATCAGCAACTCTTGCGTTTCATCACCATCGAAGTATTCATCTGCAACGAAGTCAGCTTGCTCCACAAAATCCTCATCATCTATTGATGCCATCTGCTTGCGCTGTTTCAAAAAGGTCAGTGATTCATTGTAAGCTATTCTGTAAAGCCATGTGAATACGGCCGATTCTCCCTTGAAATTCTCCAGTCCTTTCCAAGCCTTAATGAACGTGTTTTGTAGAACATCATCTGTGTCATCGTGGTTCTGCACTAGATAGTGTATCTGCCAGTAGAGTTGCCGCGAATAGACATTGACAATCTGCTCAAAAGCTCGCCGCCTTGTAGTCGGGTCTTGAATCCTCCTCAGTATGTCTTGTTCATCTATTTTTGCCATAGGAAAAACCCTATCATTTCTTTGGATGCAGTTAGATCAGAAAGGTTTAATATTTCGTATAATAAAAAGCGAAAGTCGCTTTGATCCTAACGGGAAAGCAGAACTTTCACTTCTCTATAACATATTGTATACAACTTCCGAAAAAGAAGTGTGCTTCAATTTTTTAATGCAGGTAAATTTTACGTGTGAATTTGCCAATTTTGACAATATAGTATCCACGTTGCATCTGTCCGAGTTCAACAGCTTTTGAAGAACCTTCAATACGCTGAGTGAAAACCTTCTCACCAGTCAGGTTAAAGACTTCCATGACAAGTCCATCAGCATTCTTCACACGAATACAAGAACCACTCACAGAGATGTTAATTTGGTTCTGTTCCATCTCCACTTGACTTTGCTGAATGTCCTGTGCCATCATTGCTGCTGGCATCGACAAACAAATCATCAATAGAAGGACTTTTAATGTGTTATGTAATGAATTTACCATATACTATGCATTTTATTTTGCAAAAATAGTGGTTTTTAGAATACGCACCAAATTTTTTTTAAAAAAAATGCACTTTTTCACAATAAATAATAAAAAAAGGGGGTGACATTACTGCCAACTCCCTCTTATATATATAATAATGTGTAATTCTTATACACAAAATGCTATGTTTACAGAACCTGTGGTTTAGAAGAACTTGTAGCGCTTATCTTTCACGTTTGCCTTCAGGTAGAGCGTATTGATGATGGCACTTGAAGCGCTACGGAAGTTACTCATTGCCAAAGAAGCTTGTTCGGTTTTGGCATCGAACTTCTCAGATGTCTTGGTCTTGTTGATGACCTGCAACATATAAACACCCTTCTTGCCTTTCACAGGACCTGCAAATGCTCCCTTGGCTGTCTTGGCCGCCACGGCACTGATGATAGGTTCAGAAGCACCCGTGGCTGCAATGAATGTTGGAGCACTGAATGATACATGCTTAACGGTGTCAACAACCACGTCTTTTATCTTCTGGGCATCAGCGAAATTCTTCACATTCTTAGCTGCTTCGTAGAGCTTTTCAATCTTCTTGTCAGCCTTGACTTCTTCTGTCAATTCGTCCTTCAGCTTGTCTGTTGAACGGTAGCCCTCTGGATTGATGTCGGTAAGTGCAACAAGGAGAAGATGGTCATTGCTACCACATTCATAGAGTTGTGAGAGATCACCTACTTTAGCATCGTCGAAGACCCACTTCAGAGCATCGCGAGTGGCACGGATATTGGCAATGCCGTGAGCTGCTGAAGTCACATCGTCAATTGGACGAACGGTATAACCGTTCTTGGATGCGTTGGCTTCCACCTGTTCCAAAGTAGTGTTAGCTGCTACGAAAGAAGAAAACTTGTTGTACTCCTGGCTATAGGTCTCATCAGAGAACTTCAGTTCCTTTACGATGGAAGCCACATTGTACTTAGTCACGGGATTAGCAGTCTTCATCACCTGAAGAACCACCGTCGCTCCATTCTCTAATTTCAAAAGCTTTGATTCGTTTGCGGTCATGCCGTAGAGCGTGTTGATGAAGAGGGAATTGTCTGCATCCAATGTTGCATTTTGGAACTGTGCTGTGGCAAGCCAAGTGGAATCGCCGGTCTGGTTGTACTTCTTGGCGAGATCCTTGAAGTTCGCACCGCTCTTCAGGGCTGTCATGATGCTGTCTGCCTTTTTCGCGATATCTGCTTCGTCTTTGCCGATGACACCAATCTGACGGAAAAGAACAGAGTCTGCCATTGTGGTCTTGCCCAACACTTTATATGTATAATAGGTATTAGTCATGGGGTCGAAGGATGCTGCTTTCACACTACCTACTGCTGTTGAATCGAGTGTGGCAGAAATCATGTTTGGGAAAGCATCCTTTGTCTTGTACACATCTGAATAAGGAATCAGAGAGGTAGCCTGACGCACCACATTGCCTGCAATGGTATTGCTGGTTGCAGCAGCAAGTTTGTCTGCAGCATCTTTCATTTCTGCCTCAGCCGCCTTCTTGTCTGCATCGCTAGCTACGACCTGCACATCAATAACCTTAATGTCACGGGTCTCAATCAGCTGTCTGTACTGTTCTTTATCTTCGTTGTATTTCGCCTTAATTTCCTCGTCTGTAACTTTCACATCATCATCTTTCACCGATGAAGCGGGAAGGGCAGCGAGTAAGAGGTCTGACTCATCAGCACGGCTATCAAAAGCCAACTTTGCTTCTACTGGATTGGAAAGGAAGCTCTGAGAGAGCAGCACCTGATACTTCTGAGCGAGCAACTGGTCACGAATTTGACGCTGTGCGAAAAGGTAGTACTTGTAAACCTTCTCATACTCGTCAGGAACCTGTGAACCGGCATCCTTCAGTTTCTTGTACTCGGTTAAGAAGCTGCTTACTGCTGAATAGTCATAACGACCTGTCTGCTGGTTCATGAACATAGGAACCTGCAACATCTGGCTGTAACCGCTCTTCACTACCTCTGAGATTTCTTCATCACTGACGGCAAGACCTAATTCCTCACACTGCTTCTGAATCAGTTGCTGTTGGATGTACGTTTGCCATGCTTCGTCCTTGATGCGATTCATTTCCTCCTCGCTGAAAGAACTCTTCTGCTGCACGATCTCATAATAGGTCTGCAGGTCATCAGTCAATTTCTGATAGTCTTGAATGGAAACAGATTTGCCTCCTATTTCACCTATCTGCTGACTGGATTGTTGAAAGAGGCTCTCAAGGCCTCTGAATAAGTCGCCAGCGACGAAAAGGAACAACGCCACGGCGATAACTGTTACAAGGAGCACGCCCTTGCTTCTAATTTTTTGTAATGCTGCCATTTTTTATTATTTATTTGTTGATGAATTATTCATTATCATGCGAACGTCATCGGATGTATCCCTTTAGCCCTATCGCAAAAACATGCAAAAGTACGAAAAAAAACTCATTCAAACGCGAAGTTCACCAAGATTTTTTCATTTTCACTTCCTTTTTCCCTAATTTTGGTGCATTTCAAACCCTATTGTAGATTACATCGAACAGAAAGCAGGGCAACCATGTTGATATGATTGCCCTGCTATACAGAAAGTGATTACTCGTTGTTTTATCCTCTGATGCTCGTTATCCACCAAAGTTGTCGAAGCGGATCATGTCGTCTTCCACACCGAGAGAGTGGAGAAGGTCGAGCACGGTCTTTGCCATCATTGGAGGACCGCAGAGATAGTATTCGCAGTCTTCTGGGTTTTCATGCTGCTTCAGATAAGTATCGCCCATCACTGGAGCAACGAATCCAGGAGTGTACTTGATTCCAGCCTCGTCTGCCTTTGGGTCAGGACGGTCGAGGGCAAGGTGGAAGTGGAAGTTTTCGAACTCTTTGTCGAGGGCGAGGAAGTCGTCGAGGAATGGAATTTCTTCGAGGGCGCGAGCGCCATAGAAGTAGTGCATTGGACGCTGGCGGTCTTCTGGGTTAATGCCATTTCCCTTCAGCATGTGCATGATTTGTGCACGAAGTGGAGCCATACCAGCACCACCACCTACCCAAATCATCTCACGACCAGTGCCGTACTGTGGACGGAACTCTCCGTAAGGGCCTGACATGATGACCTTGTCGCCTGGTTTGAGAGAGAAAATGTAAGACGATGCGATACCTGGGTTCACATCCATGAAGCCTGGACCTTGATCCTTTGGCTTGAATGGAGGTGTGGCGATGCGGACATTGAGCGTGATGATGTCACCCTCGTCTGGATAGTTTGCCATAGAGTATGCACGGATGGTTGGGGTCTCGTTGACACACTTGAGTCCGAAGAGTCCGAATTTTTCCCAAGCTGGGAGGTAAGTGTCGCCAATAAGGCTCTTGTCGAAGTCTTTGTCGTAGTCAAGGAAGAAAGCAGGCACCTTGATTTGTGCGTATGAACCAGGCTCGAAGTCCATGTGTTCGCCTGGAGGCAATGCCACTTTGTATTCCTTGATGAAGGTAGCCACGTTCTTGTTGCCAATAACTGTGCATTCCCATTCCTTCACGCCCATCACGGAGTCGTCCACCTTGATTTGGAGATCGCCCTTGACCTTGCACTGACAGCCCAAGCGATAACCAGCCTTGATCTGCTTGCGGGTGAAATGGCCCTTTTCTGAGTCGAGAATCTCTCCACCACCAGCAACTACTTGGCACTTGCATTGTCCGCAAGAACCCTTACCACCACAGGCAGAGGGAAGATATACGTCATGCGCAGCGAGTGTGGAGAGCAAGCTTGAGCCTTGCTCCACTTCGAGCTTGTCCTTTCCATTGATGGTGATAGTCACATTACCGCTAGGAGAAAGGTACTTCTTGGCAACGAGGAGGATGATAACGAGCACAAGCACGATTACCAAGAACACTCCTATACTATATAATATAAATGTCATATCCATAATTGCTATGTCCTTTCTTTTTTAGATTTTGAGACCAGAGAAACACATGAATGCCAATGCCATGAGACCTACGGTGATAAACGTGATGCCGAGACCCTGAAGGGGCTTGGGCACATCAGAGTAAGCCATCTTCTCACGGATAGCGGCAAGACCTACGATAGCGAGTGTCCAACCAATACCAGAACCGAGTGCGTAGGCAATGCAGTCGCCAACACCTGAAATGGCCTGAGTGGAAGTTTCAGGATCCATCAAGATGCGCTGCTGCATGAAGAGTGATGCACCCATGATAGCGCAGTTTACAGCGATCAGTGGCAAGAAGATACCCAATGCGGCATAGAGGGCAGGGGAGAAGCGCTCCACGACCATCTCAACCAGTTGCACCATACCTGCGATGACTGCGATGAAGAGGATGAATGCGAGGAAAGTCAGGTCTACGCCTTCGGCCAAAGCACCGTTGGCGAGCACCTTTGTCTGAAGCAAATAATCGACAGGCACTGTGATGAGGAGCACGAAAGTCACTGCCACACCCAGTCCGAACGAAGTCTTCACTGTCTTGGATACAGCCAAGTAAGAGCACATACCCAAGAAGAAAGCGAAAATCATGTTGTCCACGAAAATGGAGCGAACGAACAAACTAATGAAATGTTCCATAATTTTGATTTTTATTTAGGTATGTTACACTTACACTTCTAAATCCTTATTGTACGCACGATGTGCCCAGATGACGCAAGCAACGATGATGAGTGCCATAGCTGGCATGGTCATCATACCGTTGTTAATGTACAAACCTCCGTTCTCCACGTAAGCGCTGTCAGGAATGATCTGGAAGCCAAACAAAGTACCGAAACCGAGGATTTCACGGATGAAACCGACAATTACCAATACGATGGCATAACCAAGACCATTGCCGATTCCATCGAGGAAACTCTCCCAAGGTCCGTTCTGCATGGCAAATGCCTCCAGACGTCCCATCAGGATACAGTTGGTAATGATCAGACCCACATAGACCGAGAGTTGTACACTCACATCATAGACGTATGCTTTGAGGATGTTGCTCACAATCGTTACGAGTGCGGCCACTACCACCAACTGCACGATGATGCGGATGCGATTAGGAATGGTCTTGCGGAGTAAGGAAATAATTACGTTTGCGAATGCTGTGATGACAGTCACAGAGAGTCCCATCACGATAGCAGGCTTCAACTGCGAGGTGACAGCCAGGGCCGAACATATACCGAGGACTTGAACTGCGATAGGGTTGTTCAAGTTGAGCGGACCCATGAAAACTTCGCCATTCTCTTTTGAAAATAAACTCATATTCTTTGTCCTCCTTTAATTTTTGAATGCTTCAATTGTGCTCTGATTGTCAGAGAGGCACTTTTGAATCATATCGTTAACACCATTGGAAGTCAGCGTTGCACCTGTCACTGCATCAACATAGTTCTCAGCGGGAAGACCTGCTGGAGCCTTGCCTTGCTTATAGACACCAAGGGCAACCTTGCCATCCTGATAAATTTTCTTGCCTTGGAACAAATCCTGGAACCACTGTTCTTTTATGCGGGCACCAAGACCTGCTGTTTCAGATTCGTGGTTGAAGAATGTGCCATACACAGTCTCACCGTCCTTGTTGATGGAAACCCATCCCCAGAGTGGACCCCAAAGTCCAGCACCCTTCACGGCTACAACAAGTTTCTCCTCGCCATCAACATTGGCAGTGAGGGTAGGGCTGTTGAGTTCGCCGCTGGTGATTACCTCTGCATATTTGGCTTCTGCCTCAGCGTTGGAGAGGTCGCGAATGTTCAGTGCAGAAAGAATCTGCTTTTTAGTATCAAGAGCCACATTGGCCTCCTGTGTCGGTTTCAGAGCCGAAGCGACGAAAGCGAGAAGGAAAGCTACGATGATGACCATGACGGATGCATAAATAATTGTATATGCATTACCATTTGTGTTCAATTTTGCCATATCTTGTGTCCTCCTTTACTTTTTGGCACGCTTAGCGCGCTTGTTGATATTAGCCTGTACAAAGAAATAGTCGAACAGAGGTGCAAATACGTTCATCAGCAGGATGGCGAGCATCATACCTTCTGGATAACCAGGGTTGAGCACACGGATGATGATGGCCATCGCACCAATGAGGAAACCGAAAATCCATTTACCACCTTCTGTTCGAGGGCTGGTTACAGGATCGGTTGCCATAAACACAGCACCAAAGCAGAAACCACCAACAGTGAGCTGTTCCCACCATTCGAAGTTCTGAGCACCGTCATAGCGGAGTAGGTAAGCCATCAGGGCACCACCTACAAAGGTGGAAAGCATGATTTTCCAGCTGGCGATGTTCGCCCAGATGAGGATAACTGCACCAATCAGGATGGCAATCACAGAGGTTTCACCAATGGAACCGGGGATTGTGCCAATAATCGTCTGCATAGGAGTGGCCGAGACAGCTTCACCTGCAGCCAACTGACCGAGTGGTGTGGCAGCCGATACTGCATCCACGGCAGGAGCACCGTTGATGGAATCGATGTAGTTACCATTCACCCAAACCTTATCGCCTGACATCATGGATGGATAGGCGAAGAAAAGGAAGGCGCGAGTGACGAGGGCCGGATTGAAAATGTTCATACCCGTACCACCAAACACTTCCTTGGCAAAGATAACAGCGAAGGCCGTTGCAAGAGCAAGAATCCACAGTGGACAGTTTACTGGCACGATAAGTGGAATGAGGATACCTGTCACGAAGAAACCTTCATGCACTTCCTCTTTCTTCCATTGAGCCACAGCTATTTCGATGCCAAGACCTACAGCGTAGCTTACCACAATCTTAGGCAGCATCACTGCAAGACCATAGAGGAAATTGCCCCATGCATCAGCACAAGGACAAGCATCTGGAGTGCAGGCACCTATCACAAGCGCGTGCTGATAGCCAATGTTATACATACCAAAGATAATGGCAGGAATCAGGGCAATCACCACAAAGAAAATAGAGCGCTTAGAATCAATAGCGTCGTGAATGTGGGCGCCACGCACTTTAGCCGTCTCATTGGGTACAAAGAAGAAAGTCTCTGCCGCATCAAAGAGAGAGCCGAAAGCGCTGAGCTTACCTCCTTCTGAGAAGGTAGGCTTCAAGTTGTCAAGAATTTTCTTAAGTCCCATATTGCTTATTCGTTTTCTTTACGCAGCATGTCGAGACCCTCTCGAACAATGCGCTGAAGTTCAACTTTCGAACTATCCACGAATTCAGCCAATGCAAAATCCTCTGGAGCTACTTCATAGATGCCCAGGGCTTCCATGCGGTCAATGTCACCAGCAATGATGGCTTTGACCAGCTGTTCAGGATAGATGTCCATAGGGAAGACGGAATCGTATTCGCCACTGAAGATCATGTGACGGTGACCGCCTTTCACGCGTGCGTCAAGCACATACTCTTTACTCTTTGGCATGAGCCAAGAAAAGTAAGAACGGCTAACGGAGAAGTTCTTGAGACGAGGAGCTATCCAACCAAAGAGTTCGTTGGCTTCATCGCCTTCAGGGATGGCAGAAATCTCGGTGGAATGGGCGAGAAGGAAATCGTTCTCGCTGGTTTTCATGCCTGTGAGTGGATTGCCGTCGATAAGACGCACCTTCGTGTCCGACTTCACATTGCCAGCCACGATGTCGCCAATCTTGGCACCAACGAGCACTTGCTTGTACTGTGGTTCTTTCATCTCAGAACCTGCCACAGCGATGGTACGAGTGAGATTCACCTTGCCTTCATTGAAAAGTCTGCCGATGAATATAACTTCTTCGGCTCCGAGAGTCCATACCACTTCGCCCTTGTTGATAGGGGAGATGTGGTTGATCTGCACACCTACGTTGCCAGCAGGACATTTGCCACTGAAAATAGTTACCTCTGCATCTTGGGTGTTTGCTAGGGTGCTATCAGGCTTTACGCCTAAATAAACCTTGGCAAGTTTGGCCAGAGCGGAGATACCTGTCTGGAAATCAGCTTCATTGCCCTTCATCACTACGTCGATGTCAGCAGCGAGCGGCATGTCTGCGATGGCAGACACGAAGATACCCTTAGGCGTATCGTTAGGGTCGGCAACGATAGCATAAGGGCGCTGGATGAAGAAACCGAAGAGTCCGCTTTCGAGCAGGGCGGCTTTTACCTGTTCACCGCTCAGCGACTTAACGTCCTTCTTTCCGAAGTCCACATACGCTTGTTGCGCAGCGGCTTCCACCTGAACGCTCAAAACTTTACGACGGTCGCCTCTCTCCACGAGCGTTACCTTGCCCGCTACAGGAGAGACGAACTTTACTTCTGGATGCAACTTGTTGACAAACAAGGCATCGCCAGCCTTCACTTCATCCCCTTCTTTAACTACAACTTTCGGCTTCATACCCCAAAATGCATCAGGAACCAGTCCATAGACCTTCGATGCAAGCGCGGCAGAAACCTGAGCAGCAGCCTTTCCTTTGAGGTTGATGTTCAAGCCTTTCGTAATTTTAATTACATTCGCCATAATTTGTTAATGTTAACTATGATTTGTTTCTCTTTCTTTCTTACTTCTAATCCACCAAAAATACGTTGGTTTACAAAAGACGGTACAAAGGTACTGCTTTTTATTGGATTGCCGAAATTTTCCAACACATATTTCATAAAAAAACATAAAAAATACTTTCAATTCGAAATTTAAGCATTTTTTTACAAATTGACAAAAAAGTTTTTCACATAGGAAATTCCACGATGAAATCGCGTTATTAACATAGTTATCAACAGTTTTGGCACCTAGGGTGTTGATAACTTTTTTCAAATCTGTTTGTTACATTCAATTATATTAACTAAATTTGCAATCGATAAAGTGAAACCGTCACTCATTGTGTCCATTTTCTAAACACCCAGAAGATGCCAGAACTAAGAAACTCAAACCGCAGAAAACCTGCTCGCAGCAGCGAACAAGACCAGCTTTCACAGTTAGGTCGTTTGCAGCCTCAAGCCGTTGAACTTGAGAAGGCTGTGATTGGTGCGTGTCTGATAGAGCAAGATGCGTTTGCTACGGTTTCTGATTTCTTGAAGCCGCATTCTTTCTATGAGTCAAAGCATCAGGTTATCTTCCAGGCCATTCAATCATTGGCAGCCTCTAATGCACCCATCGATGTGCTCACTGTGACTGAGCAGTTGCAGAAGAGCGAAGACTTGGAAAATGCTGGTGGCGCAGCTTATTTAGCTGAGCTTTCACGTTCCATGCTCTCTGCTGCCCACCTTGAGTATCATGCCAGGATAGTGGCGCAGAAAGCGCTTGCGCGTGATCTTATATCATACACGAGCAACATCCAAAAGATGGCATTCGATGAGACACAGGATATCCAGGAACTTATGCAAGTTGCTGAGGGCAATCTCTTTGAACTTTCCAAGTCGAACCTCAAGAAAGATTTCACTCAGATAGACCCTGTCATCAATGAAGCTTATGAATTGCTGAAGAAGGCTGCAGCCCGTACAGATGGACTTTCTGGCCTTCCTTCTGGCTTTGACAAACTTGATGCGATGACTTCTGGTTGGCAGAACTCTGATCTTGTCATCATTGCAGCTCGTCCAGCGATGGGTAAGACAGCTTTTGTGCTCTCGATGGCTCGTAATATGGCTGTTGATCGTAAGATTCCTATCGCCATGTTCTCACTCGAAATGTCGAATGTGCAGTTGGTAAACCGTTTGTTGGTGAATGTGTGCGAGATCTCTGGTGAGAAAATCAAGAGCGGTCAGTTGGCCAATTATGAATGGGCTCAACTGGATATGAAGATGCAGGAATTGTTTGGTGCTCCTCTCTATGTGGATGACACCCCTTCGCTCTCTGTCTTTGAACTTCGTACGAAAGCACGTCGATTGGTTCGAGATTTTGAGGTAAAGATGATCATCATTGACTACCTCCAACTGATGAACGCATCAGGCATGGCCTATGGTTCCCGTCAGGAAGAGGTTTCCACCATCTCACGTTCACTCAAGGGGTTGGCAAAGGAACTCAACATCCCCATCATCGCCCTCTCACAGCTCAACCGTTCTGTAGAACAGCGCAGTAGCAGCGATCCCAATAGTCCTGATAGCAAGCGTCCCCAGTTGAGTGACCTTCGCGAATCGGGTGCCATCGAGCAGGATGCCGATATGGTGTGCTTCATTCATCGACCAGAATATTATAAGATATATAAGGATGCGCATGGTAACGATACCAAAGGAATGGCTGAAATCATCATCGCCAAGCATCGAAATGGTGCAGTTGGCGACGTGCGTCTGCGCTTCCGTAGTGAACATGCACGATTCCTGAATCTGGATGATGATTTGCCTCCTTTGCCTTCTGATGATGGCACCATCAAACCCATGCCGTCAAGGATGAACATGGAAGGGCAAAATGACGATTCCTTCGATAGTTATGACCTGTCAGCGATGCCAGGGAATGCCCCATTCTGAGAACTGATTATTAATCACAAGATATAATGGAACGGCACGAGAATATTCGTGTAAGATTGAATGAAATAAACTAAAAAGATTCTTTAATTATGCCTCAATTCGTGAGAATGCAAGGCATACATTCTTTCATCGAAAGGTTGCGCGAGCAACGCATGCATGGGAGAATGATACAATTTTTTCTCACTTTATCAATTAGAAGGCGTGGATACTCCGATTTGGGGTATCCACTTTTATTTGTGAGCAGTTGACCTTGAAAGTCAATGACCAATGATGTCTAGAAATAATAGGGCAAAATAAAAATGACCCCGTCGGTCAGGACTTTACAGGGGTCAAAAACAAAAAGTTTTCAGGGGTCAACGTCGCTTTGCCCTCGGGGGTCAAACGCGCGCGGCTTTTCCAGATGAAAACAACATAATAGTTTCAAGGTTCAAGATTCAGGTGCTCAAGAGTCGAAGCCATTTGATTTGAGTCGTTATGAGCGTTTCTTTGAGCATCCTTGGCTGAATGATGAGGCTAAGAAGTTCCTCTTTGAGGAGCGTCATCTTGACCCAAGGGTGGTGCGCTGGTGTCGCCTGACTTCGTGGCGCGACAAGCAGGGTGTGCCTTGGTTGCAGATTCCATATTATAATCAAGAAGGGAAGTTGGTGGGCATTCAGAACAGGAATCTTGGAAGTGAAAAGGGAAAAGTGAAAAGTGAACCTTTAGCTCGACGTAGTCAAAAATTGGCTACCGCACAGGGCAACTGTCAATTGTCAACTGTCAACTGTCAACTTGCTTCCGCTCCTCGATTCCGATTCCCCTATGGGTCACAATGCAGCATCTACAACCTGCCTGTGCTGAACTTGCTGCACGAAGGGGAAGACCTCTACATCACCGAAGGATGCTCCGACTGCTGGGCAATTCTCTCGGCTGGACACAAGGCAATAGCCATACCTTCTGCCACTCTGCTCAAACCCAAAGACGTGGAACAATTGTCAACTCTCAACTGTCAATTGTCAACTCACTTCCACATGTACCCGGATCGTGATGAGCCTGGTGAACGCCTCTTCCTTCAGCTGAAACAAATGCTGCCCAATCTGGAGCACCACCAACTCCCTCCAGACTGCAAGGACTATAGCGAATACTATGTCAAGTTGAAAGTTGAAAGCTGACAGATGACAAAGGCAGGTTATTGTACAATAAGTGCCCCTTATTTCCCAATAACCTGCCTTTATTAAGTGATAACGGTGGGTTATTGAAACACCTCAATCATCGCTCTAAAAAAAATTGAAAAATTATTGAAAATAAATGGGTAATCACTTGCATGATTCAAATTATTTTCGTAACTTTGCAATGTAAAAGTTGAGGGTTGAGAGTTTAGTGTTTAGGGCTGTCAAAGTATCGTCTTTAACTCCTTAAACTTTAAACCTTAAACTCTAAACTTTACAGAAAAAGCGGGAAGTGGTCACCCGATGTAGCTAGCCACACACAACACAAACACATCATAAACACAAACACAACTATGATTGAACTTTATTTGAGTAAGGTGACCGAGAATTCGGAAACTGAGCAGGCGGGCAAGCTTTATGCCCGAGTGAGTTACAAGCAGGCCTTGACCATTCAGGACATGGCGCGCCACATGGCAGAGCACAACACGGTGTTCTCGGAGGGTAGCATCCTGGGGGTGCTGACCGACTTCGTGAAGTGCGTGCGCGAGATGCTGCTGATGGGCAACACGGTCAAGATCGAGAACCTCGCCATCTTCAAGGCTACCGTGGAGGCCAACGCCCTTGAGACGCTCTACGACGCTGAGAACGACAAGGTGGCAACGGCAAGCATCGGTACGCTGGCAGAGGGTGCGAAGACTGGCGCAGCCGTGAAGACTGTGAAGCTCTTGGCTCAGAGCACAGGCGAGTTCACCCGCGACGAACTGAAGAAGGACGTGAAGCTGGCGTGGACGGACAAGACCAAGGCCGAGATTGCAGCTGCCAAGGGTGGCACCTCGAACGCTG
>JAFZVN010000039.1 GCA_017617805.1 Bacteroidaceae bacterium
GGCAGCGCTGTTGGTTGTGCTGACCATCGTGACAGGCACCGCCTGCACATCACAAAAAAAGAGTGGTGAACAGGCAGATGAACAGGCTACTGAGCAGATAGAAGTCACACAGGACGAACTGGAGGCTTTGGCTGCTGTACTGCCCAAGTACAACTTAGTTAACAGTTTTCACGAAGGACTTGCAGCTGTCTGCGACAAGGAGACAAACCGCTGGGGCTTCATCGACAAGACAGGCAAAGAGGTGATCCCTTGCCAGTATCAGTACATTGCAGAAGAATTTAACGAGGGTGTCGCCATTGCCTGCACGAAGGATGAAAAATTGTTGATCATCGACCATGAAGGTAAGACTGTCGCTCCATTTGAGTATATCTATAATGGTGATGGCTTCCACGACGGATTGATCACCGTTGTCAAGGTCAACGAGATAGAAGATGATGATATCGACTGGTTGCATTGGGGCAAGGCTGGATTCATAGATACAAAGGGTAAGATGGTCATTCCTGCTGACACTTACGACGTCATGATGGGAGAAGGCCCTATCATCAATAACTTTAGCGATGGACTTTGTCGTTTGAAGAAGGATGACAAAACTGTCTTCATCGACAAGACAGGCAAGGTGGTCATCACCTGTAATAGTGATGCTGCTTACGATTTCAGCGAAGGTCTTGCAGGCGTTTGGTCGTTTGATGAAGAGTCTGGTGAATGTCTCATCGGCTTCATTGACAAGACTGGCAAACTGGCCATTCCTCAAAAGTTCAGTACCGTTGGACGCTTCAGTGAAGGTCTATGCTGGGCAAACGCTGGAGGCAAGTACGGCTTCATCGATAAGACTGGCAAGTGGGTGATTGAAGGCAATTATCAGACCATTCGACTCTACGAAGACACAGAAGGCGAAGAGGAACTTTGTCCTAACTTCAGCGAAGGACTCGCTTGGGTTTGCAATGATGAAGGCAAGTTCGGCTACATTGACAAAGAAGGTATGGTGGTCGTTCCTTTCCGTTATACACCTAGCTACAATGAAGAAGCAGAATGGTTCGAAGAGCAGCCTTGCTTCGACTTCAAGAATGGCATCGCCCGTGTTTGGGATAACGCCTCTGGCAAATATGGCTTCATCGACAAGGAAGGCAAAGAAGTTTTCTCCTGTCAGTTTGACGCTGCTGAGGACATGAGCGAAGGTCTTGCCGTTGTTCGTCGTGGTGACAATTACGGCTTCATCGACACCAAGGGAACCTGTACCCTTGACCTTGCGAAATAAGATTGAGAATTATCTGTATATAATATAAATGTATAAGGTTTTCAAGACAATTAGTGACACACTGAGTGGGAAGGCGAGCATTTTCATCATCCTCACTGCAGTGGTCACTTTCTTCTATCCTGCACTCTTCGAATGGGTGAAAGGAAACACACAAACCATCATCTTGGGCATCATCATGCTGACGATGGGTCTGACACTTACGCCTGACGATTTCAAACTGTTGGCAAAACGTCCATTGGACATCCTGATTGGTGCTGTGGCTCAGTTCACCATCATGCCATTGGTGGCGTTCTCCCTCTCATGGCTGTTCAGTCAGGTGCCAGCGTTTGCTCCATACAGTACTGCGATGGCTATCGGTATCATTCTCGTGGGATGCTGTCCAGGTGGTGTGTCGAGCAACATCATGTCGTTCCTCTGCAAGGGCGATGTGGCATACTCGGTGGGCATGACTTGTGCCTCCACCTTGCTTGCTCCTGTGCTAACCCCTTTGTTGGTGCTTTGGTTGGCAGGCGAACGTGTTGATGTAGATGCTTGGGGTATGTTCCAGCAGATTCTGATCGTCACCATCATTCCCATCGCCATTGGATTTCTGCTGAATGTCTGGTTAGGACACAAGGATGTGTTCAAACAGATTCAAGGTTGCATGCCTGGCGTGTCGGTGTTGAGTCTCGCTTGTATTGTGGGTGGTGTGGTGACAACGGTGCATGACCCATTGGTGGAGAATGGCTTAGTGCTTTTCCTCCTCACTTTCGGCATGGTCTTCTGTCACAACACGATTGGCTATGTGTTAGGGTATTCTGTGGGTAGGATGTGCAACTTCTCTGTAGCGAAGAAACGCACACTCTCCATCGAGGTGGGCATGCAGAATGCGGGCCTTGGCACCAATCTCGCCATGACTTTCTTTGTGGCAACCAATCCGATGGCTGTTGTACCCTGTGCCATCTCTTGTGCTTGGCACAGCATCAGCGGCACGATTCTTGCAAATATCTTTGCGCATCAAGAGGGAAAAGTGAATTAATTGTACATGATATTATGGTTCTCAACTATATTTGGATAGCCTTCTTTCTGTTGGCAGCGGTGTGCGCCATCATCCAATGTTTCACAGGCAACACAGGTGTGTTTGCTGACATCATCGGTTCCACGTTCGACAATGCCAAGACAGCGTTTGAGATTTCGCTGGGACTGACAGGTGTGCTCTCGCTGTGGATGGGTGTGATGAAGATTGGTGAGAAAGGAGGAATGGTGAATCTGCTTTCAAGGATGCTCAGTCCTGTCTTCACCCGCCTCTTCCCAGATATTCCCAAAGGGCATCCTGCAACAGGTCACATCTTCATGAATATCGCTGCGAATATGTTAGGACTGGACAATGCAGCCACTCCCTTAGGACTGAAGGCGATGGAGAGCATGCAGGAGTTGAACAAAAATAAAGACACCGCCACCAATCCCATGATCATGTTCTTGGTGCTGAACACATCCGGATTAACACTCATTCCAGTGAGCATCATGGTGTATCGTGCCCAATTAGGAGCGGCTCAACCTACCGACATCTTCGTACCCATTCTCTTGGCTACTTTTGCTGCCACTTTAGCAGGTATCATCATCACAAGTCTCTATCAAAGGATTAACTTGTTGCAACCTGTGCTGCTAATCACGCTGGGAGGTATGTGTGCTTTGGTGGCAGGCATCATCTGGGGATTCTCCAAGATGGACAAGGAGACGATGGATTGGGTAAGTACCCTTGCTGCCAATGTCATCCTCTTTGGCATCATCCTCTCCTTCATCATCTCAGGAGTACTGAAGAAGGTGAATGTATATGAGGCTTTCATCGAAGGAGCCAAGGATGGCTTCACGACAGCTGTAAGAGTGATTCCTTATCTCGTGGCGATTCTTGTGGCGATTGGCGTGTTCCGTGCCAGTGGTGGTATGGATATCTTGATTGACAGCATCAACTGGGTGGTGGAATTCTGTGGAGGCAACACCGATTTCGTTTCCGCTTTGCCTACAGCATTGATGAAACCTCTCTCTGGTTCTGGAGCGCGTGGCATGATGGTCGATACGATGACCACCTACGGAGCAGATTCATTTGCAGGTCGATTGGCTTGCATCTTCCAAGGCTCTACAGATACGACTTTCTACATCCTCGCCGTTTATTTTGGTTCTGTGGGTATTCGCCATACACGTCATGCTGTCACATGTGGACTTTTGGCCGACCTCGCCGGCGTGATTGCCGCCATTGCTGTGGCCTACTTCTTCTTTGCCCCCAACTCATAACTTTTAACTCATCACTTTTAACTCTCAACTCTGAGCATGGTTCAGCTGAAAGGAAAGGACACGGAAATCAAGCCTTGTGTGGCCACCATCGGTTCGTTCGATGGGGTGCATCGGGGACACCGTTTTGTGGTGGAGCAGATGGCAAGTTTAGCTCGCAAGAGAGAACTTGACGCGGTGGTGGTGACGTTTGGTGGTCATCCTTTGCAGGTGCTCCGTCCTGACCTGCAACCCCAGATGTTGACCCTGACAGAGGAAAAGGTAGAACTCCTGATGCAGACAGGCATTGACAAGGTGGCGCTCATTGACTTCACAAAAGAATTGGCACAGATGAGTGCTTGCGACTTCATGCGCATCATCCTGAAAGAACAGTTGCAGGTGAAGGTCTTGATGATTGGCTATGACAACCATATCGGTCATGATCGCAAGGGCTTTGAGGATTGTTGCCAATATGGGAAGCAGTTGGGCATCGAGGTCGTTGGGTGCAAGGAACTCCCATCCGACCAAAGAGTTTCCTCGACAGAAGTGCGACAGGCATTGCTTCGAGGTGATGTGGAAACCGCCAACAACATCTTAGGCTACCACTATTTCCTTGAAGGCGAGGTGGTGACTGGTTTTCAGAATGGACGCAAGTTGGGTTTCCCCACAGCCAACCTGCAAGTGGATTCCTGCAAATCCATTCCTGAAAATGGCGTCTATTTAGTGAAATGCCAACTCTCAACTCTAAACTCTCAACTCTTAACACCCTACGGCATGCTCAACGTAGGTACTCGCCCAACCCTGCACAATGGTCAGCAACGCAGCGTGGAGGTGCATATCTTCGACTTTGAGGGGGATTTGTATGGCACCAAGATGCGATTGGAGCTGCTGCATCATCTGCGTAAGGAAAAAGAATTCGAATCGTTGGAGGCGTTGCAAGCCCAACTTGCCGCCGACGAAAAGGCATGCAAAGAATGGTTGAAGTCCAAAGTTTGATGATACGAATATGATTGAGATACTAAATACACTGGTTTCGCTCGACCTCTTCAAGGTCTTTTTCTGTTGTGACTTGGAACAATGTCATGGGATGTGCTGCGTGGAAGGCGATGCAGGGGCACCTGTCACGATGGAAGAGGTGGAGAAGCTGGAAGATGCCTACGAGGTGGTGCAAAACGACCTTTCCGGGGAGGCTCGGCAGCAAATTGAAGCAGAAGGAGTGGTCTATCCAGACAAAGATGGAGAGTTGGTCACACAAATCATTCATGGGAAGGATTGTGTATTTGTGAAGCATGAGGGTGGTTGTGCCTTCTGTGCCATCGATGCTGCCTATCGTTGTGGACGATTCCATTGGCAAAAACCCATCTCGTGTGCGCTCTACCCTGTTCGCCTTTCAATGGTGGGGGGCATGGTAGCTGTCAATGTACATAAATGGGACATCTGTCAACCAGCTCGCGACCTCGGCAAGAAACTCCAGTTGCCCGTTTATCAATTTCTGAAAGAACCCCTCATCCGACGTTTCGGACAGGCATGGTGGGACGAGTGCGACTTGGCAGCTAAAGAACTTAAGAAAGCAGGCTATCTTGATTAAAATTGAGGCTCTTTTGCCCCAAAAGGAGGAAAAATGTAACTTTTTCTTAAAAAAATCTCATCAAAACACTTTATTTTCGAAAAATTTATCATAAATTTGCAACGTAACTTACATGGCAGGGTTCCTTTTGGGCAAAACACGCCAGCTTTTAACTCAGACTAATCTATCTTAAAAGATACATGATTACCATTCAAAATAATGATGGCGACAGACGAGTTCTTGTACTCGACAGTCCTTTCGCTCTCGATGAAAGTCCAGACTTTCCCGAGTACCTCTTCGATGTG
The DNA here is from genome assembly GCA_017617805.1 of Bacteroidaceae bacterium. Taxonomy (GTDB): domain Bacteria; phylum Bacteroidota; class Bacteroidia; order Bacteroidales; family Bacteroidaceae; genus Minthosoma. Next base: position 5,375 of record JAFZVN010000039.1, read on the forward strand.
ATTTTCGTCACAAATCCATCTGTTGGGGAAACACAAACCATCCTCAATAGTATCAACCCTGTCACGTCAACGAAATGTTGCTACAAACCTATCTTCGTAGCCAAAGCACTCGAAGGTAAGATGGGCAACTATGCCGAGATTATCGACGGCTATGCTGACGACATAAACAGCATGGATGTGCTGACAGCCATCGAAAACATCATCAACTACAACACGTTGATCGGTCTCTCCGCTACAGAAGACCCCATCCTCTCGTCCAATCAGTTTTTTATTCGCCTCACGAGATACCTTATTTCGCGTAAGAAGACGATTCTCGAACCACGCCTTGACGTGTCTGCTTCAACAGGTTATGTCATTCCGATCTTCGATCTCTTCTATCGTCAGGGGGCTTACGAACTGAGTGATTATTTCGTGTTCATGCAGTCGATGACAGAGAAAGGACTCTTCCGTATCTCTAAGTTCGTCAACAAGGTCTATCTGTGTCCAGACTGTCTGCACTCTCATTTGCTTTATGTGCAGACCTGTCCTAAGTGTGGTCAGTCTTCCATCCAAACAGAAGAGGTGATTCATCACTTCCGCTGTGCCAATGTCACCCCTGAGCACACCTACAACTTTGGTGGTCAACTTCGTTGCCCCAAGTGTCATAAGGTGCTCCAACATATCGGTATGGATTATGACCGTCCAGCCATCATCTATACTTGCAACATCTGTGGCAATACCTTCATCGAGCCTCAAACCAAGACGCTCTGCACCAGCTGTCACGGCGCATTTGATGCTGACCAGCTGATTCCACAGGACTTCAACATCTACGAAATCACATCTGAGGGCAAGCAATCCATCATTTCGCCCAACATCGGATTCACCATCTATACAGAGTTCTACGACAACTACATCGAGTTCAACCGTTTCCTCAGCCGTATCCGCCTGTTGGCAGAGCAGAAGTTCTCAGGCAACATCACGGGCGACCTCTTGGTCGGAAAGATTTGGGTGCTCGATGCAGAAGGACTTACGATGTCCATCCGGCCCGAAATCATCGAGTTGGTATGCCAGTACTTCCCCAACAACAAGGTGTCTGTGGCCAACAACATCAGCTACGTGGGTTCCGTTGTGCGCAACTACAAGAATGTTGGCGACACGGAAGAAGACATCATCAACTTCCAAGTGATGCTCTCCGAAACCATCCGTGCTGCTGGACACGTCCTCAAGTCAGGCGAGCGCATCTGCTACTCTTACATGAAGTTGCAGGGCAATCAATCCACGATTGACGACTTCGTCAAAGAGATGGAGTTCATCTCACCAATGCCAGATGACAGCTATTGTCCCGACCAAGACAACCCCGCATCTAAACCAGCTGCTACATCATCTTCACTTCAAGATGAGCCAGAGATTGAATAATATGTACAACAAATAAAACTTACCCATATGAATGACTTTATTGAACCCGGAATCAACGTCGAAAGTTTATCCGTCCTTGTGGTCGACGACGTTCCATTGAACATCCTCCTCATCAAGAAGATGCTCTCGCAGTATACGTTCGAAATCCGTACAGCTAACGGCGGTCAGGCTGCCCTTGACGCTATCGCCCAGAAGAAGCCAACCCTCGTGCTTCTCGACCTCATGATGCCAGGCATCGATGGTTTTGAGGTCATTCGCCGCCTCCGTGCTGCTGACGACACGAAAGATCTGCCTATCATCATCCTTTCTGCCCTCAACTCAGAGCAGGACATCTCCAAAGGTTTCCAGTTGGGTGCCAACGACTTCATCAACAAGCCTATCATCATGGAGAAACTGCTCAGCAGCGTGACCACACAGATCAACCTGCAGGCAGCAAAGCAGAAAATGTCATAGCACAGAGATTATACTATCTGTGTGCGTAAAAAAAATGAAAGATACAGTTCCCTCCCAAAGAGGGTTCTGTATCTTTCATGGCTTATAGTATCACCCCTAAACGCTCTATTCACCTTAGCGTTTCCACCAATTCTGCAGGTGTGACTAACTGCTGTTCGCCAGTGGTCATATTCTTCACGTTCACCTTGCCTTCCGCCAGTTCGGTCTCACCCACGATGGCCACAAATGGGATGCCCTTCGCATTGGCATAACTCATTTGCTTCTTCATCTTGGCAGCATCAGGATATATCTCAGCGCTGATACCAGCAGCTCGCACCTGAGCCAGCACCTTCAAGCAAAAATCAGCCTCCGCCTCTCCAAAATTCACAAACAGCAACTTGGTCGTGTTCACAGCCTCGCTGGGATAGAGCTCCAGCTGATTCAGCACGTCGAAGATGCGGTCAGCACCAAACGAAATGCCCACACCACTCAATCCTGGCATGCCAAAGATGCCTGTCAAGTTATCATAACGACCGCCACCTGTGATAGAACCGATCTGTACATCCAAGGCCTTCACCTCAAAGATGGCACCAGTATAGTAGTTCAAGCCACGAGCCAAGGTCAAATCCAGCTCCACCTCATTCTTCAAGCCAGTCAGTTTCGAGAGGATGAAAGCAGTCTCCTCCACACCCTTCAAGCCTATCTCAGAGTCTTTCAGCACCTCACGCATCGTTGCCAGCTTTTCCTCATTCGTGCCACTCAGATTGATGATGGGTTGCAGCTTCTCGATGGCCTCAGCAGGGATGCCATCCTCCGCCAATTCCGCATTCACAGCCTCCAAGCCAATCTTGTCGAGCTTGTCGATGGCCACAGTGATGTCTACAATCTTATCTGCTTGACCTATCATCTCTGCGATACCCGTCAGAATTTTGCGGTTGTTGATTTTGATGCACACTCGTACACCAAACTTCGTGAACACAGCATCCACAATCTGCATCAGCTCCACTTCGTTCAGCAACGAATCACTACCCACCACATCAGCATCACACTGGTAGAATTCTCTGTATCTGCCCTTCTGAGGACGGTCAGCTCTCCACACGGGCTGAATCTGATACCGCTTGAAAGGTAATGCCAGTTCCTCGCGATGCTGCACCACATAACGGGCAAAAGGCACGGTCAAGTCATAACGAAGTCCCTTCTCGCAGAACTTAGCCGCCAACTTTCCTGTACTCGTCGTAGCCACTTCCTCAGCAGTCATTCCATGCAGGAAATCGCCCGAATTGAGAATTTTGAAGAGCAGCTTATCGCCCTCCTCACCATACTTACCCATCAGCGTGGAGAGGTTCTCCATTGCAGGCGTCTCAATCTGTTGGAATCCATACAGGGCATAGACCTCCTTAATGGTGTTGAAAATATAATTGCGCTTCGCCATCTCCACAGGAGAGAAGTCGCGTGTACCCTTCGGTATGCTTGGTTTTTGTGCCATAATTTTCAGATGATGTTTCAATTTGGGTGCAAAGGTACGGTTTTTAAGTGAGAAGTGAAAAGTGAAAAGTGAAAAATTTGCTACCGCATTGAAAACTAAAAACTAAAAGTTTAGGTTACAGGCACTCTATTTCGCTAAAAGATACTAATACTTTTCACTTTTTGTTTTTAGTTTTTCACTATTCACTTTTAACTTTTAACTTTTAACTTTCATATTCCTCGGGTGGTGCATCAAAATTTCCTCTCGTAGGTGGGTAGTGTCGATATGGGTGTAGATTTGGGTGGTAGCAATAGATTCATGTCCCAGCATGGCTTGGATGGCTCGCAGATTGGCTCCTCCTTCCAATAGAGAAGTGGCAAAGGAATGGCGAAACGTGTGGGGAGAGACCGTCTTATGGATGCCGGCTTTCTCCACCAAATCCTTGATCATCAGAAACACCATGACACGGGTGAGCGGCTTCTTACGTCGATGGCTGACGAAGACGAAATCTTGAAATTCAGGGGGAATGGGAAGCAAATTCCGGTCATAGAAATAGAGTTGCAACTCATGGATAGCCTGTCCAGAGATAGGAACGAGCCGTTGCTTCGAACCCTTACCCTCCACCTTGATGAAGCCATCCTCAAGGAATAGATTGCTGAGCTTCAAGGTGACCAGTTCGCTGACACGAAGTCCGCATGAGAAGAGCGTCTCGATGATGGCCTTGTTTCGCTGTCCTTCAGGTTGGCTGAGGTCGATGACCGACTCAATAGCATCTACCTCTTCCACCGTCAGCACATCAGGAAGATGCTGAGGTTTCTTCGGGAATTCGAGCAGTTCCGTAGGATTCACCTCCAACACATCGCTAAGCACCAAAAAGTGGTAGAAACTACGCACCCCCGAGAGGATTCTCGACAAAGAAATCGGTTGGATGCCCACGTCCGTCATCAGCGCCGAGAACGTGTGCAAGTCTTCAAGTTCGATATGCAAGCAGTCCTTCCCCTCGTCTTTCACAAAACGGAGGAACTTGTCGAGGTCGCGCATATAAGCCTCCACCGTATTAGGTGAGAATCCCCTCTCCAGTTTCAGGTACTGATAGTACCGGCGCACCAGTCGTTTTTGTTCTTTGTCTTCCATCGGATGCAAAGATACAACATTTATATGGCACTCCACGAATAAACCCTATTTTTTTGTCATTTTCTCAAAAAAATTCCAATAGTCATTCGTCATTAAACTAATGGAGTCTCAGGTATTTCTTCTTGCCGTATTTGTAATCTGTGATGCGGTACCACTCTTCGGGGATGAGGTACCTGCCCTCCACGTGGTCGATGCAGAGCGTTGAACAAGATATGCATTTCTTTTTACAGAGTCCATCCTGTTTAAGTTTACTTTTTGAGCATACATCAGGATAGGGAAAAAGATCCCAATCATCAATGATGTGATAAAAGATTTCATAAGCTTCTTTAGTTGTTTTTGCTGCAAAGGTACTACATTCTCCCTCTATGCACCAAGAATTTCATTTCACAAAAAATTCACAAGAAACTCGTATCTCATTCTTTCTTAATAAATTGACAGAAAACCATTGATCATAAATGATCTTCTCTATTCATTCACCAGCACCCTCCCATCTTCAGTGATTCCTTCTACACTGATATACATTTCCTGACAGGTTGAATTGTTGAAGAACTCCACCTTGGCCTTGCCTTCTTTGTCTGTCCTAATGTCTGGGTTCCAATAGATAGTGCGACGGAAATCAGCCATAGGAGGAATCACGTTGTAGTCTTCCATTTGGAAGGTTGAAGGTTTGTTGAAACCTTGGAAATATGTTTTTCGCAATCCCTTCTGACTCTCGGCTGAATAGATGAAGTGGTGATAGACATACACATAAACCATCCCTTGTGGATTATTTATGTTTCCAGGTGTCATCAATTGTACTGGAAGTTGTCCATTGAAGACAATATAGATAGATTTCACCTCATCCAGAAAACCCGAAAAAGCATCAGATAAGCGCCCCATGCTTTCATAGTGCACACCTTGGAAGCCATACTGCACATAATTGTCATAAATCCATTCTATTTTCCGTCCATGATATAGGTCTTCCCTGTTCCCATATACATCAAGGTCTGCCTTCAGTTTGCTGTTGACAAAGTCTATGACTGTAGGCACTGCTCCTCCCTCATCCAGAATCTTGTCCAGCTCCTTGTCCACATTATAATAAAGTGCGGCATATTTTTTGCCGAACGCCTCGTTCTTGTACATGTAGTCATCATTGGTGAAGTACCGACGCTTTGCCTTCACCGTCACGTTCTGCAATACATGATCCTTCTGGGTGATGGGGACGAATTCCTCTTCTGGAATCTCCTGCAGCCTGTCCTTCTGAAAGAGATTTGGCGTCAAGGGATGCAGAGCCTTGGCCTCCAAGGGAGTGATGTAACGCCCTCTGGGTGAGAACTGCCTGTCTATCCCCA
>JAFZVN010000040.1 GCA_017617805.1 Bacteroidaceae bacterium
TCTATATTACCTACCATCCGGATGGGGGATACTTATATTTTTCACTTTTCACTCTTCACTTTTCACTACATACCACTTTTATGGTACTATTCTACCACATCATCGGGCTTTTGGGGGTGGCGAAATGTCCGTACCTTTGCACCAGAAATGACGAACGAAGCAAGAGCAGAGTCAAATTCATTTGAACTATGCCTTGCAAGGAGGAATAAGACGGAGTCATTTCAAAACAAACAAACAAAAAACTTCACACATTTATTAAATTAAAAGAGAAATGAAAAAGGTATTATTATTGTTTTTAGCGGTAACGACGCTGGGACTTGTATCGTGCAACAGCAACGATGATGAGAATGGAATTGTGATTGATGGTATTGACCTCTCGAAGGATGTGGACTGCTGCTCGGCTGAGGAGGCACTGCAGGTGTACAAGTTCTTGCAAACGGTGAAAATCGTTCCAGCACTCTCTACGGAGGTGGACGGACTGTACAACGTGTGGGCTTACACAAAGACGGGCTCCCTGCACAGAGGGTACAACGACATCTACTTCGTGGTGACCAAGAAAAAGTCGGGCAACTACGTGAAGAACTTCGACATCACGAACGTGACACCCCTCATGAACATGGTCAAGATGAACATGTGGCACAGCACGCCAGTGGGACCAGCAGTGGAGAGCTTCGACGAGACACGTCTGGCAGTGAAACGCGGTTGGGTTTCCTTCCTGATGAATACAAGCGAGGCAGGCACATGGCAAATCTCCTATGACGTATCTGTGTTGGGCAGCACAGGCGGCATCCAGAATACAGCAATCACCGTAGATGCCCTGCCCGACGGACAGGAATGGCTGAAAAACTTCAAAGTGGGCGATGACACCTACTTCCTCTCGCTGGTGAACCCTTCGGACTTCGTGACTGGCTCGAACACCATCCAGGCTTTCATCTCGAAGAAGAGCAACCCCATCACCACCCCCTATGCTTTAGCATCGGAAACTTTCACCATTGAGATTGACCCACGCATGCCTGATATGGGCAGCCACACCTCGCCCGACAATGTGGCACTCACCAAGCAGGAAGATGGTTCCTACAAGGGCAGCATCAACCTGACCATGACAGGCTTGTGGCGCATCCACCTGACGGTGAAGGATGCACAGGGCAACATCGTGGCAGGCGGCGACAATCAAAAAGACGGATACAGTTCGCTGTATTGGGACGTAACAATTTAAAGTGAAAAGTGAAAAATTAAAAGTGAACCTTTAGCTCGACGAAGTCAAAAATTTGCTACCGCGAGAGTTTTCCAACAGGTGGCCTACAATTGCGGTAGCAAATTTTTCATTTTTCACTTTTAGTTTTTAACTTTCAAAATGAAACATGATTGGAACATTACTTTTAGCCATAATTTCAATAACCGATTCGACTGCCACCTCGTCACACCTCATCGACGAGGTGGTGGTGGTATCAAGGGCAGGGGAAGGACAGAAACGCTCTGCCAAGGGACAGGTGGCAAGCATCGAGGAGCATTTGGCAGAACTGTCGCACGTGGATTTGGTAAGAAGAGGCTCGTATGCATGGGAGCCTGTGGTGAACAACATGGCGACGGAACGCGTATCGACCACCATCGACGGCATGAAGATTTTCTATGCCTGCACCGACAAGATGGATCCTGTGACCTCCTACGTGGAGACCAGCAACCTGCAGAGCATCCTGCTCAACTCGGGACTGAACGGCAACCCGCAATCGACGGGAAACATCGGTGGAAGTCTGGATCTGAAGTTGCGCCGCTCAGGGTTTGATGGCGATGTCTTCCAGCTGGGTACAAATGCAGGTTATGAGACCAACGGACACTTGCAGGTGTATGGAGTGGACGGGGCTGTCTCGTCACGCAGGTTCTACACCAATGCTGGCGTTTTCTACCGCCATGCCGACAACTACAAGGAGGGTGGCGGCAAGGAGGTACTGTTCTCGCAGTTTCAGAAGGTGAACGTGTATGACAACTTCGGCATCCGACTCACCGACGAGGGACGCGACGTGGTGGAGGGCACCTTCATCTACGACCGAGCCAGCAACGTGGGTTATCCTGCCTTGAACATGGATGTGCTGAAAGCTGAGGCATTCATCACGGCACTCTCCTATCGGCACCAGTTCAAAGAGAGTTTCTTGAATTCGTGGGAGACGAAGGCATATTACAACCACATCACCCACATCATGGATGACACGAAACGTCCTGACGTGGAAATCCACATGGACATGCCAGGCAAGAGCTGGACAAGCGGACTCTACAGCCTCATCTCTGGCAGCAATGGACGGCACGACGTGCAGGCGAACTATGACCTCTACTACAACCGTCTCTTTGCCGACATGACGATGTATCCAGGCGGTGCAGCACCGATGTATATGGTCACATGGCCTGATGTGGGAACCCTCAACACGGGTGTGGCACTGAACGACCGCATCTCGCTGACCAACAGACAGTCGCTGACCCTCATCGCCAAATGGGCAGTGCAGTGGCAGAAGCTCAACAATGAGGAGGGCTACCACGCCCTGCGAGTGTTCTTCCCTGGCATGAAGGATAGCTACAACCAAGTGATCGGACGCATCGCTGCCACCTATCAACTGTCAACTGTCAATTCTCAACTGTCAATTGGTGCTGGCTGGGGAAGTCGTGCTCCGACAGTGACTGAGGCGTATGGCTACTATTTGAACAACACGTTCGACCAGTATGACTACATCGGCAATCCACGCCTGAAGAACGAGAGCGCCATTGAGCTGAACGGCAGCTATAAACTCTCAACTCTCAACTCTAAACTGTCAATTACCCTCGATGCCAACGCTTTCTTCTTCTCCAACTACATCATCGGCCAGTTCGAAAATCGTCTTTCGCCCATGACTGTCGATGCTGAGGGGGTAAAGGTGTATGGCAACCTCAGTCACGCCACCATCGTCAACACAGCCTTCAATACTGATTGGAAACTGCTCCCTTGGCTGACTTGGAGCACACGGCTCAGCTATGCCGTTGGACGTGATGACCAGAGCGATCCGCTGCCCCTCATCTCACCATTCTCCTACACATCAAACCTCGCCTTCTCCCACAAGCACTTTCAGGGCAAGATAGAAGTGCGTGGCAACAGCAAACAGGTGAATTACGGAAAGAAATACGGGGAAACTGCTACGTCAGCATGGGCCATTGGCAATATCAGCGGACAATATACGTTATTGATTCATGAACACGCATTGACGTTCCGTGCTGGCATCGAAAACATCTTCGACAAACGCTATGCCACCTATTCCGACTGGTGCGACATTCCACAGAAGGGACGAAACGTGTATGTGAACTTATCGTGGAATTTGTAAAGTTTAGAGTTTAGAGTTTAAGGAAATGAAGAATATCATCATTTGGACAAGTGCACTCATCATCGGTGCTGTCCTCGGCTGGTTAGGCATCGAATGGCTGAACAGCTTGCTGGGCTTCATCGCAACGGTCTATACACGATTGTTCCAGTTCGTGGCTGTGCCCACCATCGCATTGGCTATCATCACCACGCTCTCTTCCTTGGGAGGGCAGAAAGAAACGGGTAGGATTTTCCTCCACACCATCACCTACACGCTCCTGACCACCATCGCAGCGGCAGCCGTAGGATTGGTGCTGTATCTCATCATCAGTCCAGAGAACCTGCCAGTGGAAGTGGTGGCGGCAGGACAAAACGATGTGCCCGAGAATCTTGGGGAACTTTCCTACTATGACCATATCCTCAGCGTCATCCCCAACAACGTGGTGGAACCCTTTGCCCAGGGAAACGTGCTCAGCATCCTCATCATTAGTGCAGCTGTGGGTTTGGCTTTGGCATTCATCAAGAAGAGTGAGAACGTGCAAGTGCTCATCAAAGGCATTTTCGGATTGCAGGAAGTGCTCTACACCCTCATCCGTGCCCTCATCTGGACATTGCCTCTGGGCATCGTGGCATTCGCTGGACAACTCACCGCACAAGTGTCAACAGGTGTAGCAGTCGGCTCGTTAGGGCAGTACGTGGCTGTCATTCTGGGTGGCAATCTCATCCAGTTCTTCATCGTCTTGCCTCTCTTCTTGCTGGCAAGAGGACTGAACCCCCTGAAGGTGCTGAAGGCGATGTCGCCAGCCGTACTCATGGCACTCTTCACCAAAAGCAGTGCCGCCACCCTGCCCGTCACGATGCAGTCAGCAGAAGAACGTCAGAAGGTGCGTCCAGAAGTGGCACGATTCGTCCTGCCCATCTGCACCACCATCAACATGAACGGCTGTGCCGCCTTCATCCTCGTCACTTCACTCTATGTGATGCAGAATGGAGGCACCACCCTCGACTGGCCCACCATGATCCTGTGGTTGTTCATCGCCGTCGTCTCCGCCATCGGCAATGCTGGTGTCCCCATGGGTTGCTACTTCCTCACGCTCTCTCTCATGGCTGGCATCGGTGCCCCTATCGGCATCATGGGCATCATCCTCCCCATCTTCACCATCATCGACATGGTGGAAACAGCAGAAAACGTATGGAGTGACTCGTGTGTCTGTGCCATCGTGAACAAGAGAACTTAGCCCATCTATTCGCTACCCCAACCTACGATTTTACCTTCAAAAGGTGTTAAATATGAAAGGAGTGGACACTCATTTGGAAATCTTTTCGTAACTTTGCGCCCAAATTGGTGCAAAGTGTGGGCGTAACACTTTGAGCGAAAGATTTCAATATTATAAACATACAATAAATCGAAGGTATTATTATGGCAAAGAAAGCACTTCTGATGATTCTCGACGGTTGGGGAATCGGTGACAAGAGCAAGGGTGACGTCATCAACCAGACACCCACTCCTTACATGGACTATCTGAACGCAAACTATCCTCACTCTGAGTTGCAGGCTTCGGGCGAAAACGTAGGTCTGCCTGATGGCCAGATGGGTAACTCAGAGGTGGGACACCTCAATATCGGCGCTGGACGCATCGTGTACCAAGACTTGGTGAAGATTAACCGTGCCTGTGCTGACAACTCCATCTTGGAGAATCCTGAAATCAAGTCTGCATACGGCTATGCAAAGGAGAACGGCAAGAGCGTGCACCTGATGGGTCTGACCTCGACGGGTGGCGTACACTCTTCTTTCGACCACATTCTGAAGCTCATCGACATTGCCAAGGTTTATGGCATCGAGAACTGTTATGTTCACTGCTTCATGGACGGACGTGACACTGACCCGAAGTCGGGTAAGGGCTTCATTGCAGACTTGCAGAAGCACATCGATGAGGTGGGTGTTGGTGCCATCGCTTCTATCATTGGTCGTTTCTATGCGATGGATCGTGACAAGCGTTGGGATCGTATCAAGGTGGCTTACGACCAGCTTGTGCATGGCAAGGGTCGTGAGGTGGCTGACATGGTGGAAGGTGTGCAGTCTTGCTACGACAGCCACACCGAGGAGCACAAGAACACGGACGAGTTCATGGAACCCCTCATCAACTGCAATGTGGATGGTCGCATCAAGGAAGGTGACGTGGTCATCTTCTACAACTACCGCAATGACCGTGCGAAGGAGCTCACCATCGTGCTGACTCAGAAGGACATGGAGGAGCAGGGCATGAAGACCATCCCTGGCTTGCAATACTACTGCATGACTCCTTACGACGCTTCATTCACAGGTGTTCATATCCTCTTCCCCAAGGAGAACGTGGAGAACACCCTCGGCGAATATATTGCATCAAAGGGCTTGAAGCAGCTCCACACAGCTGAGACGGAGAAATATGCTCACGTGACCTTCTTCTTCAATGGTGGTCGCGAGGAACCTTTCGCAGGCGAAGACCGTATCTTGGTGAACTCTCCCAAGGTGCCTACCTACGACATGAAGCCTGAGATGTCTGCTTTCGAGGTGAAGGACAAACTGGTGGAAGCCATCAAGACCAACAAATACGATTGGATTGTGGTGAACTTCGCCAATGGCGACATGGTGGGTCACACAGGTGTCTATACCGCTATCGAGGCTGCCGTGAAGGCCATCGACCAATGCGTGAACGAAGTGGTGGAAACTGCCAAGCAGATGGACTACGAAACCATCATCATCGCTGACCACGGAAATGCTGACAACGCACTCAATGCTGATGGCACTCCCAACACGGCGCACTCCCTCAATCCTGTTCCTTTCATCTATGTGACGGAGAACAAGAACGCCAAGGTGCAGAATGGTGTGCTGGCCGACGTGGCTCCTTCTATCCTCCACATCATGGGTCTGGAGCAGCCTAAGGAAATGACAGGCAAGTGCCTCATCACGGATTAGTCTTTAGTTTTTTCTCTCCATGAAAAGGATACTTATACTTTTAACTTTTAGTTTTTCGTTTTTAGTTTCCTTTGCCCAGTTCTACGGCAAGGTGCTGGATGCGGCAACAGGTGAACCCATCCCCTTTGCTGCCGTCAAGTATGTCGGCACATCGGAGGGACGTTCCACTGACTTAGACGGTAATTTCGTCTTGCCCATCCTCGACAACTACGACAAGCTCGAGATTACCTTCCTGGGCTACAAACCCGTCACCGTCACCGTGCCACGTGGCAGGCAGGAGGTGCGCGACCAGATCATCAAGATGTATTCAGATGACATCCTGCTGGGCGAAGTGGTGGTGAAGAAGGCGAAACATAAGTACTCGCGCAAGAACAACCCCGCTGTCGATTTGATGCGTAAGGTGATTGCCAACAAGAAATTGAGCGACATCAAGGAGAAAGACTTCTACCACTTCGACAAATACGAGAAGAAGACATTCTCCTACAACGACATCAAGGGAACGAAAGATACACTGCTGTCTGAAATCTGTCCAGAGACAGGTAAACTGATCATCCCTATCATGGTGGATGAGACAGCTTCGGAGGAGAACTACCGCAAGGATCCCAAGACGGTGAAGACCACCATCAAAGCGCAACGCAGCGATGGCTTCCAGTCCATGCTTTCCTCTGGCGACATGCTGACCACCTATGTGAAGGACATCTTCACCGATGTGGACATTTACAAGGACAATGTGCGTCTGCTGCAGCATCCTTTCATCAGCCCAATCTCCACCAACGAAGCCATCGGCTTCTACCACTACTTCATCCAAGACACTGTCATGGTGGATGATGAACGATGCATCGACGTGGTGTTCCTGCCCAACAACACGCAGGACTTCGGATTTGCTGGACACCTCTACATCACTGATGACAACCTCAACCAAGTGAAGCGTGCCATCATCAATGTGCCCACCAACTCTGGCGTGAACTTCGTCGATAACCTCATGGTCATCCAAGACTTCATGACCTTGCCCACAGGCGAACGTGTGATGAAGGTGGACAACATGATTGTGGAGCTGAGCGGACTCTACGGAGCCATCAAGTTCCAGTGCCAACGCTACTCGCAGTACAGCAACTACGACTTCTCGCCCATCACTGACAAGAAGGCCTTCAAGTCGCCTCAGATTGACCGCGTGTTGACCGATGCAGCCTTCAAGGACTCTACCTACTGGGCTTCCATCCGTCCTGTCCAACTCACTCATGCAGAGAATCACTTGGGCAATGGCGTGGATAAAATCAATGAAGACTTAGGTGGCTTCTGGAAGTTCCTCCTCACGGCTGTGGTCGAGAACTCTGTGGAATTGACCCCTAAGCCCAACAAGATTGACCTCATCCCACTCAACTCCGTCATTTCCCACAACGATATCGACGGCATGCGATTCCAACTTCCGCTCCAAACGACAGCCAACCTCTTGCCGAACCTCTTCGTGCGTGGCTATGCGGCATACGGAACCAAGGATGAGAAGATGAAGTACAAGGCTGAGGTGGAATACTCCTTCAAGAAGAAGAAGTATATGGCACACGAGTTCCCACGTCGCAGCATCATTGCTTCTTACATGTACGATGACATGTCGCCCGTGGACAAATTCGCAGGTACAATCAAGGACAACGTCTATAGCTCCTTCAAGACGAGCAAGGTCGATCAGATGATGTATGTGAACGACTTCAAACTGAAGTATCAGTATGAAACCAACAACTTCATCACTTGGTCAGCCACACTCGACCACTCCAAACTGACGCCTACAGGAAAACTCATCTACATGCGCAATGTGGACGAAACCATCCTGCCCCATATCAAGACGTCTGACATCAAGGTCGGCTTCCGTTATGCTCCTCGCGAGACCTTCATCAACAGTAAGCAGCAACGTCTGCCCATCAACAACGATGCGCCTATCATCACGTTGGAGCACACGATGGGTATGGATGGCTTCTTGGGAGGTCAATACAATTATAATATGACGGAGGCCACGGTCTTCAAGAAGATATGGTTGCCTGGTGCTTGTGGTTCCATCGAGGCCTATCTGAAAGGTGGTGTGCAGTGGAACAAGGTTCCCTTCCCTATGCTCTTTACACCTCAATCGAACCTCTCCTACTTTGTGCAGTTCGATAGCTGGTCGTTCAACATGCTCCGCAACATGGAGTTCCTCAACGACCGCTACGTCTCTCTGCTTGTCAACTGGAGTTTCGATGGTAAGATTCTCAACCGAATCCCTCTGCTGAAGAAACTGAAACTGCGTGAGTACGTTGGATTCAAGATGCTTTACGGCCACTTGACTGACCGCAACAATCCATTCATCCAGACCAACGACAACGACCTCTTCCGTTTCCCCACACGCGATGGCTACCAGACCTCTTTCGTGATGGGCAACAAACCCTACATGGAACTCTCAGTCGGTATCAGCAACATCTTCAAGGTACTTACCATCCAGTACGTTCGTCGTCTCAACTACACCGATATGCCCGCAGTTCCTGGAGGCGACAAACTCCACAAGAACGGCGTCCGCTTCGCTGTTGACTTCAAGTTCTAATGCATCTAATAATAAGGTTGATCCAGATGGCTGAAAGCAAAGAACGCGATTCATTCCTCGACACAGACAATCTGTGGTAAAAGACCTGTCATTATAATGAGAAAGGGATGTGCCAACATGGTGCATCCCTTTCTTTTTTCATCAACTATGACCTGCTTCTTGCAAGCGGCCGTCCTGCTTCTTGATGGTCGGTCAGCCGCTTCTTGACGATGGACGACCCGCTTCCCAAGGCTTGCCTTCCCGCTTCCTAAGGGTCAATTTTTGCACAAAAGAGGAACTATGACATAAAAAATCAGAGAAATATTTGGTGGTTCTGATAAAAAACGAGTACCTTTGTGGTGATTCCCCCAAAAGAAAGAAGGAAACACATGACCTTGAACCTTGCCAAAAAGAGAAAAATGATTCGGAAGATTGCCATCAATTTCGTGGGCATACTTCTGCTTGCCATCGGACTCTCGCGTCTGATGACCTATGACATCACGGCTCTTGTCAGTCCTGGCGAGAGGGTCATCGACTATCACAGCTCGGATTTCTACCAACTGGTTGCCAACTCGCGCAACGAACGGCAATTGGACACTAATATCGTTCTTGTGTCCGCTGACAGCCTATCACGCATGGAGATTGCCTTGTTGCTCAACGATGTGGCACTCTGCAACCCTTCAGCCATCGGATTGGATGTGATGTATGGCTTTGCTTCCGATGGAGATTCACTCATTCTTGAGGTGTTGCGCCAAACCCCTTCGCTCATTCTGCCGATAGGTGTGGAGCAATGGGAGGACTCGGCTGGATGGATGACGAAGGAAGCTTATCTGTTAGATGACACAGATGTGGAAAAACGAGGGGTTATCAATTTGAACATTGGCTCACCCTATCACGTGGTCCGTACTTTCCGGCCCTACTACAACACCAACAAGGGGCGACTACCTAACTTCGCCACTGCATTGGTACAGATGGCAGCACCTGAGAAACTGGAACATCTGCAACAGGTGATGGAGGAGCAAGAAAACGATGCCATTCACATCAATTATGATGCTCGTGAGTATGAGACGCTCTATCCTTCGGAGGTTCTCCAGCACCCTGAGATGTTGGAAAACAAAATTGTACTCATTGGAAACCTCTATGACCCACAAGATTTCCACATCACACCGATTGATGAGTACACTTCTGGATTGCTGATTCATGCCCACGCCCTTTCTACCATACTGGACGAGACATACCCGACTCCTGCACCGAAGTGGATTCATTGGTTGCTGAGCGTGCTGTTGTGCATCAGCTTTGTCGTGGCCAGCGCCTTGTCCATCAATTATCGTGCTGGCAATCTCTTCATGCGAGTGTTCCAACTTGTACTGCTCTTGTTGGTGGTACTGATAGGAACCATGGTCTTCATCTACAGACATACCATCATAGAACTATCCTTCCCACTTGCCTTGATTGCCTTAGGACTTTTGGCACTTGACGTATGGAATGGAATCATAGGACTTTTCAAAATCAAGCAACTATCATAGTATGAAAACCTTCGTTTATACATTATTATCTATATTGATGACTTTCCTGCCATCGACACTTCATGCCGCCCAGTACTACATCTACAACATGGATGGTTCTGTGGAACGCTTGGAGAACGGTCAATGGAGACCTGTCAAAAAAAACGAGAAGACTGTGGCTCAAGATAAGTATTTCTTGAAGGAGGGGGCTATGCTGGCCATTGGGGACAAAGAGACTCATCGTGTCTATATCACTCGACAAGCAGGGGTACAGAATGTGGCACAAATCATCTTGAATGCCCGTCAGCAGTCGAGCCAAACAACCCGTCTGGCACTACAAAAGGCGATAGAGGCGAGTTGTGAGCAGAACAAGCGCAGTCCTGCCATCATGGGAGTCAGTTATCGGAATGAAACAGACTTGGCCGAAGATTTCCATATCAGGCTGTATGTGTCTATCCGCCAATATCTGAAAAAGCCCAAACGGTCGAAGTCGCCCCAGATGCTGTTGACTCGTGTGAAAGAAGGGGGTTATTGTTATTTTCATGTCGAGAACCATACCGACCAATTGCTCTATTTCAATATCCTCGCTGTTCCTGAAAATGAGGAAAAGGCGTATATCTGCCTCGATACGGGTGAAGCCACATCTGAAGACCTTCCTGTAGTGGCGCCCCACTCCAACCTGACGCTCCAGCAGTTCCCCTTCATCGATGAAGATGCGTCCTGCCGTTACCTCCTCTTTGCTTTACCAGAGCCATTCGATGCTCAGACCATCAACAGCCTGATCAAACAACAAAGCGCCTCTCCCAAGGGTGTTAAGACATTACCACTCCACTATTATCTACTATGAAGTACCTCTACCTCCTTTTGCTGTTCCTATTAGTGCCTAAGTCATCTGCGGCCATCACGACGTTCACTCAACCAGGCGACCATGCGTTTCTCTATCAGGGAACATTTACAGAATTGCTCGAATACCATCAGAATATCGCAGTAGCAATTGCCAATGCCAAAAAGAATAATGATATGGAGAGCATCGCCTCTTTGTGCGATTGGGATTGTCAAGTGCTCACTGCAATGGGTGAGTATGAGAAAGCACGACAGATGGGACTTCTGAGTGTGCAGTCCTACGAAGCTCTGTTGGCCACCCCTAAGGGCAAAGCCAACACACACCTGTACATGGATTATGCCTGGGCACTCTGTAATTTGGAAGAGGTCTGTGGTCTGCTTTTCATCAATTTGAACGAAATACTCAACTATCATGTACAAGCGATAGAAGCTATCAAGCAGTGGGTTATCGCCGTGGAGGAAAAGGGAGAAATAGATGGGGAGACTGCCATCAGATACTTATACACCAATATCTCGTTCAGCCAAATCACAATATCCATGGCGATGCTCAGCCGTGACTTTGAGGGAGGCATTGGCCACATAGAGAAATCTATCCAGGAAATCGAAGAGCTGTACAAAGGATTGGAAAAAGACCCACATATCTCCACCGAATATATCATGGCTTTGCAGGCGTACGCCAACATCTACAACCATGTCGAAGACTATGAGCAATCGCTCCGCTATTGGCAGGAATCGCTGAAAGTGATAGAGTCGGTTTGGGGCAAACAGAGTCGCCTTTATGCCTACACACTGAAGGAAATCGGCTGGGTCTATTACGCTGTGAATGACTTGGAGACTTCCATTAATTATTTCAATAATAGTCTCGAAACATATAAAGCGGCTGGATTCTTTCACTCAGCCGAAGTGGCAGACTTGATGAATCTGGGCGGCATGGTGCTCCTCAATTGCGGCATGTATGACCAAGCAACGGAAGCTCTGAAACAGGGAGGCACCCTTTTCGAAGAGACTTGTGGAAAGAATTCCTTCCCCACCTCAATCAATAAAGCTTTTTCCATCTATCCATTGTGGTACACCAAACAAAACAAGAAAGCTGAAAAACGCATGGAAGAACTACTGAAGGACTCCATATTCGTCAACAATATCACAGGAGATCACCTCATCAATGCCCTATCGTTTGGAATCGAGATGCAACGTACAGACAAACAATATAAGGAAATCTATGCAAATGAAGAACATTTCAAAAAGCTCATCCAAACTCTGAGCAATCCCACGAAGAGCGCCGTGCGTCAGTACTACCTCACCATGGGACGCACTTACCAGTCGGACAACAAACCGATAGAGGCGTGCTCCTACTTCAGCCAAGCCCTTGACATGCAACGCCAAATCACCCGACAAAACTTCGCGTTCCTCTCTGAAGAACAACGCACTAAGTTCTGGACACTCGATCAGTCACGAATAGCGAGCATCCTGCAGCAGAACCAATCAAGGCTGGAAGGAAATAATGCCATCGGAGCTTTGCTCTACGATGCAGCCTTACTCCAAAAAAGTTTGCTGCTCGAAGCGAGCATCAACTTGGCACATATCGTGGAGGAGAAGGGAACTCCTCAACTCAAACAGCAGATGCGACACTTACAAATGATGATGCAAAGCGACCTGAATGAAGAACAGAAGCGTGAATGTCAGGAATTGGAGGCAACCGTACAGAACGAAGCCCGTAAACTTGGCGACTTCCTAAACTATACGAACGTGGCATGGACGGATGTGCAGAAGATGCTGGATGACCACAGTGTGGCGGTGGAGTTCGTCTGTTCCGACTCAGATGACAGGACACAGCGCTACTACTCAGCAGAAGTGCTACGGAAGGGGATGGAGCGTCCCTTCCATCTATATCTGTTCAGCACCACCAAAGATGAACTGACGCATGGAGCAGACAAGGGAACGTTCAACGACTTTGCACTCAATAATATATGGTCAAAACGACTGCTTGAACTTTTCCATCCAGGCGACCACATCTATTTCGCACCCTCAGGTGCTCTCCATACGCTGCCCATCGAATACATGCCAACAGAGAATGGACAACGCATGAATGAAACTTACCAAATGCATCGCTTGTCCTCTACTCGTGAATTGGTGAACCAGAACATTCACAACAACACCAATAGTAACTCCTCTATTGATGCAACAAAGAAGCAGGCAACTAATACAAACTTGAACCCCAACTTTGCAGCTTACCTGAACCGAAAAGCCGGAAAACAGCCTACTGTTAACACACAGAACCCACAAACTCAGAAGTCAATTGCCCTTTTCGGTGGTTTCAATTTCAATGCCTCTGACGATGATATAGAACTAGCGATGGCAAACATGCAAGGTACAAGAGGAAAAAACGCACAAAAGGCAACAACCCAACCTTCCTATTGGAAGAATCTGCCAGGCACCCTCAACGAGGTGACAAGCATTGCCCCCATCATGGAGAAGGCACACTACAAAGTAACCCTACTCACACATAATCGAGGTACCGAACAAATGTTCAAGGAACAATCAGGGCTGCATACCGATATCATCCATGTTGCCACCCACGGTTTCTTTGAACAAGGCAAAGGAAATGATTTGAAACAATCAGGACTTATCTTCGCAGGTGGGCAAGTACTGACAGCAGAAGAAATCGCTCACCTCAATCTTATTGGCACGCATCTGACTGTGCTTTCTGCTTGTCAAACAGGATTAGGAAAGGTGACCAGTGAGGGCGTGTTTGGTCTGCAACGTTCGTTTAAGAAGGCTGGTGTACAATCCCTGTTGATGAGTCTTTGGGAGGTAGATGACGAAGCCACCCAACTGCTCATGACAGCGTTCTATACCCACTACGCACAAGGAAGCACTAAGCAAGAAGCGCTGAATGCAGCCCAACAGGAAGTTCGTCAACATCAGTTCATTCGCAACGGCAAAGAAATCTCTGGCGAGGCCCCTCAATTCTGGGCTGGATTCATCCTCGTCGATGCCGTTACTCCGTAAAGGGAAACCTTTTATTTCACACAAGCATCCCACAAACAGAACAAAAAAAGAGACACTCTCAAGATTTCTCCTGAAAGCGTCTCTCCTCAAGAAGGCGGCGACCTACTCTCCCGCATTGCGGTGCAGTACCATCGGCGCGCCCGGGCTTAACTTCTCTGTTCGGGATGGGAAGAGGTGGAACACCGGGGCCAAAGCCACCTGAA
>JAFZVN010000041.1 GCA_017617805.1 Bacteroidaceae bacterium
ACTTTCTGGTAACCCATCACAAATGCCTTCAGGTTCTGACCATCGATGAACTGGCCATCATGCTCAAGGGTCACGTCCAAGTGGCGCAGAGCATTCGTGCCTTGCACATCATAAACCGTATTCTGCACATCCACCGTGAAATCGACTGCGCCAGTATGCTCGTTGAGTACACGAAGGGTGTCACTCTGCACTGCGGCGAAGTCATCATAAATTCTCACAAGTCCACCTCTCAGCGGCACACTATCACATGCACCGTTCCTATTACCATTATAATAGTAATTCTCAGTAGCCTTCACACGGAAATTATGCTTACCTGTGCGCAACACTGGATAGCCAAAGGTATAAGTCTTCGTACGCTCATCGTAGAGAGGTACAGTGATGGCATTACCTGCCGCAGACGTTTCCACATAAGAAGCATCGCCCATATAAGGCAATTCGGTTCCGCCGTCAACATCCAATTCAACAATTATGACTGAGGGTTCAATGCGATAAATGCGGTTGTAGGTAGCTTGGTAGCTCACCGTCTTACCCTCGTTGGTGAATGTCTTCGTTGATAGGCTGTCAGTCAAGTCAAGCACTTCACTCACCTTACCCTTCTGGAAGAGGGATGGATAACCATT
The DNA here is from genome assembly GCA_017617805.1 of Bacteroidaceae bacterium. GTDB lineage: Bacteria > Bacteroidota > Bacteroidia > Bacteroidales > Bacteroidaceae > Minthosoma. Next base: position 621 of record JAFZVN010000041.1, read on the forward strand.
GGCAGACACTTCCACCACCTTGTAGCGGACTGGCAATAGATCAGCCTGGTATTCACCCGTCTCTGCATTCGGGCTGATGATGACGCGATGACGTTCGGTCTGAACAGTGCAAGTTTCCTTGCCTGCTGACGCATCAAACGTAAGGGTGTCATTCACCACCGTCAGGGCATCGTTCCGCTGATCTTTCACAAGCCATGAACGCTGGTTGCCTTCCAATTCGAGCACGATGCGCAGGTCGTCACCAAGATTGTTCTTCGAAAGTCCGAAGCCCAAAGTCTTATCACCTTGGTCAAGACCACCCACCACGCGTCCGATGGTGTGCACCTTCGTCTGATCCCAGAAGAACACATTCGTCTGGTTGCTGTTGATGGGGCGAGCCTTGCCGTTGTTGTCGGCATAGAGACCATTAAACATAAAGGTGTGTCCCTCCTTCTCTACCGTCAGCTGCTTCGAACTCTTGCGAACCTTGAAGTTGAAGTGACCGTCATTGTCGGAGATGACAATATTGCCGCTCTTGTCCACGATATCCTCTCCATCAATCTTGAACGAAGCGCCATACACCGGCACAGTGGTGTTCTCATAATAGACATAACCATCCACGTCGAAAGCATCGTCACTGATGAAGTCCTTGTTATAGAACTCCGTCTGCTTCTTGTTCAGATAGATAGGATACTGGGTGGGGCTAAGGTCTGGATAGAGGGTTGTCTTAGGCCGCACGATGTATGGGTCGTCGCTGTATTTTACCTTGGGGAAGATGTAAGCACCAGTAATAGAGGTCTTCACGGTTTCCACCAACACTTCCTGTCCGTTCTGCTCCTGCAACAACTGCACCTCCACGTCAGCCAATCCCGTACCATCCTTGAAAGTGAGGAAGCCGGCAATCTTACCTGTGGCACGACGACGACCGGTCGCGTCGTCAGGCATCAACGTTTTCATTCCGTCCCTACACTCATAAGAAATCCGCAGGCGGTATTTCACATCCACACCAGCTTCCACATCATAATCATCATAGTAGCGCAATTTTGAGTCGAAATCCACTTCCTCCCAATTGCCACCTGCCGTTTGCTTCAACAATTTCATATCGTCGATACGCTGCATATCGAGTTTCCACTGCACATGGATGTGGTTATCGAATTCATCATACGAAGCCGCGAAGTTGCCCACCTTGGAATCATCCGTCACAGGCTCCACCCAAGCCTTCTTTCCATTCTTCTCGAAAGGTTTCTCCTGCCGCTTCATCACGCCTGCAGGGTCGTTTGGATAAATTACCAATGAATAGGAATATTGAGTACAAGATACAAAGTCATCATCAATATATTCAGACAACCCATTCGTGTTCTTGTAAGTGAATTCATCAGAGATATCAAGCTCCGTTTCATTCTCCACCTCCTCGCCATTTCTGTAATATGAGGTAGTACGGAGGATTCTGAGTTTCCATCCATCTGGCAAGAAGCTCTGAGTGCCATCGTTTTCTGAACCAATCGGGAACCAAGTGAGTTTCACTTTCCCGTCCACCACATCTATGCTACGAGGCTCGAAACGTCCTCCCGAAATCTTGTCACGCTTGTTAGGCATCTCGCTGGTGCAGATAAAGCCATCCTGAGTTCCCACAGTGGCACGAGAAATGCGGTAACGCACACTATTGTACTCCTCTGTACCATAGCAACCAACGGTGTTGTCTATATATTCATAATCGCTCTTACCATCCTCCATCACCACCTGATCCAACACCTTCCACGTATCAACAGAGTCAGCCTTGCTGGTATCATAGAGTTGCCGTTCCACCATAAAGACATCGGTAGGTAAGGCATCCTTCTGGTCAGCATTGGGCACCGTCCATTTCAGCACTGTCGATCCATTCTCACCCCATGAAGACTGAAGGTTAAAATCCTTCGGATTGTGAAACGCGTCAAGCGAAGCCTCCTTGGGCGTGAGATCGATGTAATGGTAAGCATTATATGGTGTCTGCGCACTCACAATCACTTTACGAGCGTGGTCAACAGCAGGAATCAGGAGCGAAAGTCCATCATCAGAAGTCTTACATTCATTGGTGATGTCCTTATTGACTGAACCATCCCCTGTTTGTTCCATGACTGACTTCAAACGGAGTTTCTCTCCCGTTGTGTTCGACACAATCATATTATAGTATCCAATGTTATCGCCTGTTGGCATGAAAATTGGGTCGCTGACATAGACGTCTGGCTTTGCTGTCAGTATCTGAGGACTGCCCCCAAGTTCACGGTCATCCAGATTATCACCCCATGCCACCGAACCTCTGATGTAAAAATGCGCCGCCTGCCCAGCAAACTCTGTGGGATAAAACCAGTCAAACTCTGCCAGACATTGAACGCCGCTGCCTTTAGGCTTCTTCACATTGTAAACTTGACCTGCTGCACCACTCGGGATGATATTTCCTTGAAACGTCATACCATCACGCGTCGACGTAGACACATAAAGGTCATTGGTCAGCACCACGATGCCGCAATCCTTTCCCTCATTCTCCGCAGGAGATGCAGCACGAATATAGACCTTGGAATAGTCAGAACTCGAACTCTCATTGTTGCCGTTGTTGTATAGCGCAACGATGTTACGTCGTTTGTCACCCACTTTCATGTAGACCCACGCACCATCTGGAAAAGCGCTGGTCTTCTCGATGTAGCCATTCTTTGTTTCCACATCCAGATGCATCACCTTGATGTGTAAACATCCTGGTCCATTAGGAGTAACTAGAAAGCACATGGAAGTATATTTCGCTTGGAAAAAATCCTCCGCCTTCATGCTTTGCGGCACAGTCAGCAGCACCACTGCCAACCATAGCCAAAGTAAATGTCTCAATTGTTTCATATCGTTAAGGTTTTGTATTTGTTTCAGTGAGGTAAATTGTTTAAAGATTGTTATTTTTTCGCGACAAAGATACCATTAATCACCCAAACTAACAAGAAAACACCTATTTTTTGGGACTTGTATGTAAAAAACGGACTATTTTTACAGAATTATTTGTATCTTTGTAGCGCAGAGTTGTTTTAATCAGAAAACATGGCGCGTGAAGAAAGAATATACTCAGCAACTTCTAAAAATATTAAGAGGCGTTTATATGAATGATTATAAATAATTAAATCTATATAAAATGAAAAAAGTAAAGCAATGGATGCTGGCCGCCATCCTGACAATCTGCGGCGCAATGACGCTTACTTCATGCAGCGACAAAGACGACAGTTCGAATAACGGCTCTGGAGGAGGCGGTGGTGGCATTGAGAACTGGATCTATGATCAGCACATGAACAAGGCGATTCTGCCTGGTGATAATTTCTTTATGTATTGCAACGGTGGCTACTGGGACAAGACCGAAGTGGAAGATGTGGGAACAGAGAGTCTCAGGGGATATCAAGATGACGAGTATGCAGCCTACGGATTGCGCTACAAGGATGGTTTGGAATATCCCATGATGCAGCGGATTTATGATGATATCCGTAACACCAATGCCACCACCAGGGCTGCTGATGAACAGCTTATTCAGGATGCCCTGGATCGTATTGACGCAGCGCAGAACGCTGATGAATTGTGGACGACCGTGGGGCAGCTTTGGGCAGAAGGCTACAGTGTGCCCTTCGATATGAACTTCTTCAGCCTGGATGGCAAGATCTTCACATCGATCATGATCGATGAAAGTGCCCTGGGCGGAGATGATGAGGAGGAAGAAGAAGGTGAAGGTGGCGATGAAGGCGACGAGAACGAAGATAGGGACGAAAGTTTCCAGATGCTGCTGCTGAAGCATCCGGAGGTGGTGGCAGGGATGCGACCTCTGGTGGGACAAGGCACTCGTTCCTTCAGTAGCGAGGAATGGCCCATGCTGGTCAGCATGCTCACGCCGCTCGGTATCGACCTGGACAATGTGTATGTAGCGGACCCCAATGCAGGAGAAGACTTTATCAGTTCGACCCTGAATGGATTCGGGATCATGCAGTCAACAGCGGAGAAGGATGTGAACGAAGTAAAGGATGACATCAAGAAATTTATTCAGAAGGATCTGAATTATAGTGATGACGACGCCATAGATCTCGCCAAAAAGATGGGTGTCACGATGTTGGAGTTGCCATTAGGCAAATACTTCTCCTATGAAAAAGCCAAAGCCTATGCCGACAAGAACGTTACTGCCGAGATGCAGGCTCGCACACAGGAATACCTCGAGGAGTTGCGTGAAGCCTTCCGCAGCCGTCTTGCCGACAGCAAGTGGATGAGTGCAGGCAGCCAGGCCGTTATGATTGACAAACTCAACAAGATGAAGTTCTTCGCAGGCAAGCCCGACAAGTGGATAGACGAGACGCCCGACTTCAGTGGCAGCACAGGCGTCGTTGACGACATGCTGCGCGTACGCAAGGCGCGCCTCGCCTTGCAGAAGAAAGTCCTCGGCATGGACAAAGATGAGGCGTCCTTCCACATCCTCGTCGGATTAACCAATGATGGCGACCTCCAGAATCTGAATGCCTGCTACATGCCCAACTTCAACTCCCTCTACGTCTTCCCTGCATGGATGATGGAGCCGTTCTACAGCGACAAGAACGATGTGGCAGTGAACTACTCCACACTGACGGTGTTCGCCCACGAAATCACGCATGGTTTCGATGCTGGCGGTGCGCAGACTGATGCCATCGGCAACGCGGTGGAGGAGGGTATCTGGGCAAGTCCTGACGATGCACAAAAGTTCGAGGAACTCACCCAGCTGCTCGTCAATTGCTACAGCGCCTTCGAAGTGATGCCAACAGAGCTCCCTGGACTCCACAACGACGGAGCCTTCACCCTCAATGAGAACATTGCCGATTTGGGCGGCTTCGAGATAGCCTACACGGCATTCGTCAAGCATCTGGAAGGCAAGGGTATGAGTGGCGAGGAGCTGACCAAGCAGAAGCGCCACTTCTATCAGGCATACGCTAACCTCTGGCGATGCAAGTATTCTGTGACCTTCGCCCAGGGCAAGACAGACGGTGACGAAACCAGCAAGGATAATCACTCCCTCGCCCAGGAGCGCATCAACGGCGTGGTGAGCAACACCGACGATTGGTACGACCTCTTCGACGTGAAGGAGGGTCAGAAGCTCTACTTACCTCAGAACAAACGAGCACATATCTGGTAAACGACAATCAACAAATACAACCACATAAAGAATGACAATATGAAAAAGAACAAAATATGGATGCTGGCCGCCATCCTGACAATCTGCGGCGCAATGACGGTTCAGGCACAAGTGATGAAAGCAGCCGATTTGGAGAAATATGCCAAGGAGAGATATGGTGACAAGTGGCTCGATGCTGCCAAGAATTTGGCAGGGGGACTGAAGCTCGACAAGAACGAGAGCCTGACCTATCAACAGGTTATTGAGGCTCCTGGCAAGACGAAGCAACAACTTTACGTGGCACTCAACTACTGGGCCACTGCCACCTTTAAGGAAAAGACCGCCATCACGCTCAATGACAAGGATGCAGGTTGCATCATCATTTCCTCTACCATCGCCAACATCGCCGAGCACATGGGCACGCTGAACAAATATTCTGTCAGCATCACACCTGTCATCCGCCTCGACATCAAAGAAGGTCGTGTGAGGGTGACCTACACGGTGCAGAGCTATGATGTATTGGCTGACATCAGCGGTGGCTGGCTCAGTCCTACAGACAACGCCCAAAAGACTTATGGGGACTCCAAGCGTAAGCAGGATGACAAGACCAATGCCAACCTCTACGATGAGCAGTGGGAGATTGCCCGTCACTATCCTTTTGTGGAAAAAGATCCACAGAAGCGCACTTGCTCCAAGGCACTCGTGATGGCTCATGCCTACTCTAACGCCATCATCGACAAGGTGGAGGAAGCTCTGAAGAATGGTCTTGTGGGAAACGAAGATGACGATTGGTAAATGATCAATTCAAATACATATAATCACAATTTCACAAAAATCCGCCTCCAATGCCGCAAGCTCCACTTGTTTGAAGTTATCGAAGTTAACGACGTATGTTTTTTACGACAGATGGACTTTCACATCCCGCATGGTGGTTTCGTCTTTAACTTCGAGCGTAGCGATAACTTCGCCAACTTCGAGCAAAGCGATAACTTCCGAAATAGGGTGTCCAATTTGATGTACCTGGTTTTATGCGACAAGTAGATTCCTCCGTTTAGTCATTGGATTGGCTTTGAGGCATTCCACTTTCCACCGTTTGACTTCTTTGACCGTCCTTCTTTCCATTATTGCCTTGATGTC
>JAFZVN010000042.1 GCA_017617805.1 Bacteroidaceae bacterium
CCGCTATGAGTTCCCCTCGCAGAAGAACCTGACCTATTTCATCATCAAAGAGGAGCAGAGTCAGTTCAAGATGACAGGCGACCATTTGGCTTGGTGGATTGCAGGTGACTACGACACGCAGGAATATGAATGGCAGACCACCAAGCTCTCAGAGATTCGTGGACGCATGAAGGACGCCATCACCGATAACTCCTCGCAGACCCCAGCAGGACCTACTTCTGTGCAGACGGCGTTGTTGATGAAGACGAACGATGGGCTATTCATTCACCTGCACGAGGCTGCCTGCATCAACTATGCGACCATGCACCTCAATTATGACGAGGCATCACAGACGTTCACCTCCCAGTTGACTCCTGATGCAAAGGGTGACAAAGGACACATGCAGACCGATTGTGTGAGTCCTTGGCGCACCATTATCGTGGGTGAGAAAGGTGCTGACATCTTGGCATCACGCATGACGCTCAACCTCAATGAACCTTGTAAGATTGAGGACACGAGTTGGATCAAGCCCACCAAGTATGTGGGTGTATGGTGGGACATGATCAGTGGTCGTTCCAATTGGTCATATACGGACGAACTGTTCAGTGTGCAGTTGGGCAAGACGGACTACACGAAGTGCAAGCCCAGCGGTCGCCATGCCGCCAACACGGAGAATGTGAAACGTTACATCGACTTTGCTGCCCAGCATGGTTTCGATGGAGTGTTGGTGGAAGGTTGGAATGTTGGTTGGGAAGACTGGTTCGGTCATCAGAAAGATTATGTGTTTGACTTCGTGACTCCTTATCCAGACTTCGACGTGCAGGGCATCCACGAATATGCGGCCAGCAAGGGCGTGAAGATGATCATGCATCATGAGACCTCCAGTTCCGTCATCAACTACGAGCGTCACCTTGATCAGGCTTATCAGTTTATGGTCGATCACGGCTATCCTGCTGTGAAGAGTGGCTATGTGGGCGACATCGTTCCCTACGGTGAGCATCACTATAGCCAGTTCATGAACAACCACTACCTGCGTTGCATCACCAAGGCGGCTGACTACAAGATTATGGTGAACGCCCATGAGGCAACCCGTCCTACAGGCATCTGCCGCACCTATCCCAACTGGATTGGCAACGAGAGTGCACGAGGAACAGAGTACGAGAGTTTTGGTGGCAATCCAGTCAACCATACGACCATCCTGCCGTTCACTCGATTGGTGGGTGGTCCTATGGACTACACACCTGGTATCTTCCAGATGGATCTCTCGAAGACGGCACCAGGGCAGAACACCAGTCATGTGCGCAGTACCTTAGCACGTCAATTGGCACTTTATGTGACCCTCTACTCACCCCTTCAGATGGCAGCTGACCTCATTGAGAATTACGAACCCTATATGGATGCGTTCAAGTTTATCGAGGATGTGCCTGTCGATTGGCAGAAGACCCTCTATCTGGAAGCAGAGCCAGGTGACTATGTGACGATGGCCCGCAAGGACAAGCATTCGGAGAATTGGTATGTGGGCAGTTCTGTGGATGAGAACGGTCATGTAAGCACCCTCCGTCTGGATTTCCTCACGCCAGGCAAGAAATATCAGGCCACCATCTATGCTGATGGCAAGGATGCCAGCTGGGACAAGAATCCTCAAAGCTACACCATCACCACCCAAACGGTCACCAGCAAGAGTGTCCTCAAACTGAAGAGTGCCTCTGGCGGTGGATTCGCTATTAGCATCAAAGAAGTAAGAGGAGCGAGGTAAGAGGATATCATGAAGGGTTGAGAACCTTTAGACACAGTCAATGAAGATTTATCACAATAAACTTTATATATTCATTAATTTAATAACTAATTCAAAATCCTAAATCCAAAACATGAAACAGAAACTAAATTTGAGATTTTGTATGACATTGCTCATCGGAATCTTCGTGTCCGTTTCAGCGTTCGCCCAGAACATCACAGTGAAGGGACACGTCAAGGACAATTTGGGTGAGGTTAATGGTGCCACAGTTTTGCAAAAAGGCACAAGCAACGGATGTGTTACCGACTTGAACGGTGACTTCACACTCAGTGTTCCTCGTGGAGCAACGCTTGTTATCTCTTTTGTGGGTTATGTGACCCAGGAAGTGACGGCAGCTCCAACACTCAACATTATGCTGCAGGAGGATTCCAAACTCCTGAGTGAGCAAATCGTCATCGGTTATGGTAAGGTGAAGAAGAATGACCTGACAGGTTCTGTCATTGCCATGAAGCCCGATGAGATGAATCATGGTTTGCAGACCAATGCGCAGGACATGATTCAGGGTAAGATTGCTGGTGTCAGCGTCGTTCCAGGCGATGGTACTCCTGGTAGTAGTGCCTCCATCCGCATTCGTGGTGGTTCTTCACTCAACGCCTCGAACGACCCGCTGATTGTGGTGGATGGTTTGGCACTCGACTCCTACGGAGCCAATGAGGGTGCAGCCAATGCGCTGGCAATGATCAACCCTGCCGACATCGAGAGCTATACAGTGCTTAAGGATGCCTCTGCTGCCGCCATCTATGGTAGCCGCGCATCCAATGGTGTGATCATCATCACCACCAAGAAAGGTAAGGTAAGCTCGGGACCTAAAGTTTCTTACAATGGTAATGTCAGCTTCAGCGTGAACACGAAACGCTTGGAGGTGATGGACAGC
>JAFZVN010000043.1 GCA_017617805.1 Bacteroidaceae bacterium
CCGTCATGTTCATCTCCTTCGCCACCTGCGTGGTGGTCACACACGATACCGATTGCAGCACCAGTTGGCAGTAGTCGGCCTGTTCGCCCAAGAGTCGGAGTTCCGCAGGCGTCATCTCGTAGCATCCTGTCTTGCGGATGGCTGGCAGCACCTCGCTTGTCACCCAACGCTTGAACTGACGTGCCTGTTCCAACTTGGAGGAGAGGATGAGAGAGTAGAGACCGGACTCGTTGATGAAGATTGTTTTTGACTTGTACTTCGAACCAGTCCCCTGAATCAGGGTAGTGGTTTTGTCTTCTGAATCAACATGTGTAGCAACTGCATTTTCAGGTTTCTTGTACCCCAGTGCCATTGCCACGTCCTTGCCTACGAAGAAGGTTTCGCCCTTCTCATCTGTCATTGTTCGGATTTCACCGAACTGTTCATTTTTGAAAATCTGAATAGCTGTTTCCATAGTTGTGTTTGTGTTTTGTGTTTGTGTTTTGGTTGTGTTTGTGTTGTGGTTATCCTATTTCAATTCTTCAATCCTTCAATTGACTAACGTCGAGCTAAAGGTTCTTCAATTTTCCTCAGCAGTCCCACCTTCTCCCAAAGCCTGATGAGCCACGAGTGAGAGGGCACGGTGAAGTGGTTATCGTCCACCATGTCGCAGAAGAGGCGGAAGTGCCATTGCTGCACAGGCTTCTCGAAGCGCATCTTGTGACCAGTCATCACATAATCCAGCATCGCATAATAGAAGCAGATTCGCACGTCCGCGCGGTAGAATCGTACGATGTGCTCCACCTTCTTGCGCGAATCCTTGTCGAGCCACTTCCAGAGCAGCGACTTCATCAGCATTTCCGGCTGTGCGTCATCATGCTCCATCTTCTTGATTTTCTCTTGCAGTTCCCACACGGTGTGCTTCGACTGGTCCAGTTCGGCACGGGTCTTGTCGAGCAGGGTGTTCGCGTCGGTCAACTTGTCACGGTAACGCTCTATCAGCGCATCCATGCGTTCAATACGTTCTTTGATTTTCATACGGCATTTTGTATTTGAAGTTAAGTAATCATGGATCTGAAATCCGCTGCAAAGTTACGGCAACAGAAAAGCTGATACAAATGCTCAGTAAGGGTGATAGTATCTTTTTCTATCACTACTGAAAATCAATATATTACAAAAAGCGTGATAGTTAACTTTCGCCAACTATCACGCAATTATCTTCAACTATCTTGATGTATCTTTTCTCTCAAGCAGCCAAAGTCAGCAATTCACGCTCCACAAATGCCTTGATATTTTTTTCCAATGTCGAAGGAAGTTCACTTAACCCGTTATTCAAGTATTTTCTCATACCATTATTCTGACCTTCCAGCACCTTCGTCAACTCCACATTCGTCACACGTTGCTGATACACACCCTTCATTTTCAGATGACCAAGGATACAATAAACGGTCTTTTTGCTGAACTCCTTAAACTTCTCATGCGGACCCGCTTTAGCGATATCATTGCGGAACTCACGAAGAATGCGCTGCCACATTCCTGTCAAATGATCCTTCCATTTCTCTTCTGCTAAATGGTTCACCTTCTCCACCACCTTCAGCACCTTCTTTTCCAAATCGTCCTCCAACGCAACGACCGGTTTCTCCACCGCTCTTTTCTGAATCTGCAAGTCTGCTTGCATCATTTCCAGCATATCCAGACGTACAAACAAACCACGCAACGCCTCGCTGAGCATAGGACGCTCATCAATGTGCGAAACGCCATAACGCTTAGCATTCGTAAAGAGAAATCGTGAAAGCCCATCGTAGTCCACCATCTTCTGCTCAGCGTCATACACCATGTCCCACTCTTTTTCATTCTCGAACAAACTTTTCAGACCCTCCATCTCCACTTTCATCCGCTCTTGTAGGTTCTTCCTCAGCGTCCGTTTAGAAAAAGAAATCTTCCACTTGAGGTATGCTTTCTGGCAACTCCTATGATAATGTTTCCTGTAGCAGTTCCTCCATTGATCAAACGACCTGGCAATCTGCTCTTCATCGGGCGAGTTCAGAAACTCAGAAATCTCCAGCAGCACTCCATTCAAATCTCTGAGCGCACACATCACGATTTCCGTCACATCCTTGCCGCATAAGCCTTGCAAAGGCATCAGCGAATCCCCCATCGCATCAACCGCGCGCTGTTTCTCCTTAAAGTCCTTATATACTGCCGACTCATACTCATAAAGATTCACCTGTACATGATTCAGCCCATACACATATTTCATCCTCTGCATCATGTCCCAAACCTTATTGCCCCAAAGACCAAAATCCACATCACAAGCATCTCCCAGCGGCAGACAATCTTCCCATTGTTTCAGCAGACCTTCAAAATATATTTTCATCTTGCAGGCATCCACCGCCACGCTCAGACTCATCGCATTCAACGACAGCAAGCACGAAGAAGAAAGCGTCGCCTCCACCTTCCTTTCCAGCGCTGTCAGCATTTTATATTCCATTGTTATTTGTTCCATTGTAATTCATTTTTCCATTTTGATAATAGCTACAAAGGTACGTTTTTCCATTCAATTCACAATGCAAAATGCACTCTTTTTTTTAAGAAAATTTTCAGTCAATAATCCTTGTCCATGATAATCAAACACATAACAAAAATCGAGGCGAAAACGCCCCGATTTAGATGAAATCCTCGCACAATGCCGCTGGACAAAGGCTTGGATGCGGATGGAAGGGAAAAAAGTGTAATGTGGAGGTGGCAATTCAAGTTTTCATGAAGTAGTCAGAGAGTGCTAATGCTTCAGTCGATTCTCATTTTCTTAGTGATTCGTTTGGTCGTGCCGATAGCACCCGTGGGGCAAACCAATCGGCAGAGATGGCAACCTACGCACTTGGTGCCGATAATGCGTGGTTGGCGGGTCTCAGAATCAAAAGTGATAGCCTGATGACCACCATCCATACAAGAGACCTCACACCGACCACAGCCGATGCACTTATCGCGATCTATCTTCGGATAGATAATCGTGTCGCGATCCAGATGGTCTGGATTCATAAACAATGGCAGCGACTCACCTACCAGTTCATGGAGTTCTCTGACACCACGCTTGGCCATGTAACGCTGAAGGCCGAGGATGAGGTCGTCAATGATGCGATAGCCATACTGCATCACGGCAGTACATACCTGCACATTGCTGCAGCCCAATTGGATAAACTCTAGCGCATCGCGCCATGTTTCAATGCCACCGATACCACTCAGTTCTACCTTCATCGACATATTAGCTAATTCCAACACGTGGCGCAAGGCGATGGGACGTACCGCACGTCCAGAGTATCCAGAGATGGTGCGCATTCCCGACACCTCAGCATCGACATCCATCGTTACCGACTTGATGGTGTTGATGGCCGAGATGGCATCGGCACCAGCTTCGACGCAGGCTTCGGCAGGTTCTGTGATATGAGTGATGTTGGGTGTCATCTTCGGAATGACGGGTATCTTCACGCTTTGTTTCACACAAGTGGTAAATGCCTTCACCAGTTCGGGACTCTGCCCCACGTCGCTGCCCATACCTTTATGTTTCATCTGCGGACACGAAAAGTTCAGTTCCACAGCGTCGCAGCCTGCCTCTTCAGCCATCTTGGCTAATGTCATCCACTCTTCCTCGGTCTGTCCCATGATGGAGGCAATCACCACTTTCGAGGGATAGTCCTGTTTCAGTTGGTGAAGAATCTCAAAGTCCTTCTCCACAGGATTCTCGCTCAGTTGTTCCATGTTGCGGAAACCATAGAAGTCGCCGTGGGTGGCATTGTTGTGCATGGCATCGAAGCGTGGCGACACCTCCTTGATTTCCTGCATGCAGATGGTCTTATAGAACACACCTGCCCAGCCAGCATCGAAGGCATGCGCCACCATCTCGTAGTTAGTGCAAACGGCCGACGAAGCCAGAAAGAATGGATTCTCACAACGGATACCGCAGAAGTCAACAGTCAGGCTGGGATATAGACTGTCATCCACATCATCCTTGCTGATGCTGTGCACCATCTCCCTAATACGGATCGGCCAGTTATAGTGGATACAAGCATGTTCAGCGCGTTCCAAGTCATCGTCGGTGCAGTCCTTCACCCAACGTAGGGCGGGTTTGTGATTGTCGAAGCGGATGGCGCGGATGGCCCGTGCGGGGTCACCAGTTTTGCAGGCTTTGGTGCATGGGGCATCCTTACATAGCAGGCAGCGGCTGGCCTCCTCGTAGATATTTACCTTTTTGCTCATAATGGTATCTCGGTTATCAGGTTGTCATGAAAACTATCAATAATTTTACTTCCGAAAGTTGAATTATCTCACAATATGTTAAGGAAGAGGGTAATCATGCCCGTATTGAGCAGGTCAGCGAACATGGCACCGATGATGGGGACGATGAGGAAGGGCTTGACCGTATAGCGGTATTTATAGCATACGGCACTCATGTTGGCCATCGCATTGGGGGTTGCGCCAAGACCGAAGCCACACATTCCTGCGCACAGGACGGCTGCATCGTAATTGCGACCCAGCAGGGGGAATGCGACCATGTAGGCGAAGAGAGCCATCAGAAGCACCTGGGCGGCAAGGATGATTATCAGCGGAAGGGCCAGGCTCTGAAGTTCCCAAAGTTTCAGGGATATCATCGCCATGCCGAGGAACATGGACAAGCAGATGTTGCCCACGCTGATAATCCGCTCCATGTCAAGCAGCTTTTCGGCTTTCTCCCATTTGCCGTCTTCCTTGTAGCTGACAAGTCCTATGGTGTTGCGAACGATGGCTGCCAAAATCAAGGCACCAAAATAAGTGGGGAACGTGATGCCAGTCTTTGCAAACAACCAACTCAGCAGGGTACCTCCACCCATGACCAGGACAATGGCATAAGTGGCCTTCGCATACTGCTGGAATTCCTGCTCGTTCGTGCTGACACGCTTTTCACGACCTGCTGGCGATGCCTCGTCACTCTCGATACCTGCCATTGCGGGGTC
>JAFZVN010000044.1 GCA_017617805.1 Bacteroidaceae bacterium
ATCATCGTGAAGAGATACTTTGAGGAAAAGGGCTTCAAGAATGCAGAGGTGAACATCATGCAACGCGATGACTTGACGCAACCAGATCAACTCATTGTCGATGTGAACATTGACAAGAAGGAGAAGGTGAAAGTCAACAAAATTCACATCACGGGTAATGACCACCTTGCCACCAAGAAGTTCCATGGCGGCTTCTTCTCTGGCGGTATCTTGAAGAAGACCAACGAGAAGGGCTTCAAGAGTTTCTTCAAAGCCAAAAAGTTCGTTGCTGAGAAGTATGAAGAGGACAAGGAGCGCGTCATCGAAAAATACAACGAACTCGGTTACCGTGATGCCTATATCTATGCGGATAGTGTCGTCAATGTGGGCGATAACCTTGTGGATGTATTCCTCCATATCGATGAAGGCGACAAGTATTATATTCGCAACATCAGCTGGGTGGGTAACACGCTCTATAAGACAGAGAACCTCAACCGAGTGCTGCAAATGAAACGAGGTGATGTGTACAACAAGACCCACCTCATGAAACGTCTGCATACGGATGATCAATCCGTCGCTAACAGCTACTCCAACGAGGGTTATTTGTTCAATCGCGTGCAAGAAGTGGAGGTGGATGTAGATGGTGACTCTATTGATCTCGAGATACGTATTTCTGAAGGAACCCAAGCTACCATCAACAAAATCAAGATTTATGGTAACACCCGCGTGTATGAGGAGGTGGTGCGCCGTGAGCTATTGCTTAAACCTGGCGACCTCTTCGGCATGGATGCCTTTAAAGAAACAGCTATGCGCATTGCGCAGATGGGACATTTCGATCCCGAAGCCCTCAATCCTAACGACTGGATTCAACCAGACCCAGTGAACGGAACGGTGGACCTTGAGATTGGGCTGACTCCTAAAGCCAGCGACCAGATTGAGTTCTCACTCGGATGGGGACAAACGGGTGTCATCGGTAAGGTGGGCTTGAAGTTCACCAACTTCTCCATGCGTAACCTCTTTGGCAAGAACCGACTCCATCGTGGTATCTTCCCACAAGGCGATGCACAGGAACTGGAGATCAGCGCCTCCACCAACGGTTCTTACTACCAGTCATACAGCATCTCTTTCCTTGACCCCTGGTTTGGTCGTAAACGCCCCAATCAGCTCTCTATCAGCGCGTTCTTCTCTCGCCAGACAGATATCAGCAGCAGCTACTACAACAGCAGCTACTACAACAACTACTACTCCATGCTGTATGGTTATGGCAACTACAACAGCAGTTACTATAATAATTACTCCAACTACTACGACCCGGACAAGTACATTGAGCTGTTTGGTTTGAGCATCGGTTTCGGAAAGCGTCTTTCTTGGCCTGACAACAATTTCCGTTTCACAGCATCACTCGGTTATACCCGTTACATGATGAAGGAATGGGAATACTTCATCATCCAGAACGGTAACTGTAACAACATCAACCTGACGCTCAACTTGACACGTTCCTCCCTCGACAATGGCATCTTCCCACGTAGTGGTTCACAAGTAAACGCCTCTGTGTCGGCCACTCCGCCTTACTCACTCTTCGACGGAGTGGACTATGAACACATGGCGACCAACTACCGTGATGCCAACTACCAGAGCGACATGAGCCGCAAGTATAAGTGGATTGAGTACCACAAGTGGAAGTTCAACTCTCGTTTCTTCATTCCACTCAGCAGTGCCAAGAAGTGCTTTGTGCTGATGTCTCGTTTCGACTTTGGTCTGCTCGGCAACTACAACAAATTTAAGAAGTCGCCCTTCGAGACCTTCTATGTGGGTGGTGACGGTATGTCGGGCTACTCTTCCACTTACTATTCAGAGACTATCGGCTTGCGTGGTTACGACAATGGAGCTCTCACGCAGGGTTACAACTATGGCTATGCCTACGACCGCATGACCCTCGAACTCCGCTACCCTCTCCTGCTCCAAGGCTCCACTAACATCTATGCTCTGGCATTTGCTGAAGCTGGTAATGCGTGGACAGAGATCAGGAAGTTCAACCCCTTCGACATGAAACGCTCGGCAGGTTTTGGTGTTCGCCTCTTCCTCCCGATGGTAGGTTTGATGGGTATCGACTGGGCATACGGATTTGACAACATCAATGGCTCAAAGAGTTACAGCGGAAGCCAATTCCACTTCATCCTCGGACAAGAGTTCTAACCAGCGCTAATTCTTCAGACATCTCAGAAAATCCAGAAAACAACAATAAAATATGAATATGAAAAAGCTTTTATTGACCATGACCGTGCTTTTGGCATCCATCGCTGCCAACGCACAGAAGTTCGCACTCGTCGATATGGAGTACATTCTCAAGAATGTGCCTGCCTACGAACGTGCCAACGAACAGTTGAACCAAGTATCCAAGCAGTGGGAAGGCGAAGTGGAGGCATTGCTCAACGAAGCCGAAACCCTCTACAAGAAATATCAGTCAGAGTCAGTGTTCCTCTCCGACACGCAGAAGACCAAAGCCGAAGAGGCCATTATGGCGAAGGAGAAGGAAGCCAGCGACCTGAAGAAGAAGTATTTCGGTGGTGAAGGCGAACTCTACAAGAAGCGTCAGAGCCTCCTTGCCCCCATTCAGGATGAAATCTACAATGCCGTCAAGGACATTTGTGATCAGAAAGGCTACCAGCTTGTTCTGGATCGTGCCTCAGGTGGCAGCATCATCTATGCTTCCCCCAAGATTGACATCAGCGAGGAAGTCCTCCAGAAACTGGGCTATGCCCATTAATCAGCCCACACACTGAGCGATAAGAAACAAACAACTAAAAACCAAATAACTAAACAACAATGAAAAAGATTATTTTTGCGATGCTCTTGGCTTTGCCAATGACCATGTTCGCACAGAAGATTGGACACGTAGATGTAGATGCAGTTGCTAAAGGTATGCCTGAAGTTGCTGCTCTCCAGACAGAAATTCAGAATCTCCAGAAGCAGTTTGACGATGAACTGCAGCGCAAAGAGACTGACATCCGAACAAAGAGTGATGCTTACGAGAAGGAAAAGGCAACCCTCTCTGAGACCCTTCGCAACTATCGCGAGCAGGAAATCCAGAAAGCCATTCAGGAGTACCAGCAGTTTGGTCAGACCAGTGAGCAGGAACTCCAGAACACTTATCAGACCAAGATGAGTGCCGTTCAGGAAAAAATCATGAAGGCAGTGGAAGAAGTGGGTGCCGCTGGTGGCTATACCTATATCCTTCCTGCTGGAGCCATCGCTTACATTGGTGCAGGTGCTACTGACATCACCGACCAAGTGAAGGCAAAGGTGGGTGCTAAGTAATCCTCCGACACATGAAAAAGATTCTTACATTCATAGCACTGTTTGCTTGTGCTGGCATCATTGCAGCACAGGAAACAGTGCTTTCCTCTTCTGACACCCCTCAGCAGGTGCTCATCCAGCCACAGCACTTCGGCTACCTCTCCTACAATGACGTGCTTCACGCTATGCCCCAATATCAGCAAGCGATGAAGAGCCTGGAGGAACTGAAGAACACCTACGACCAGGAGATGGAACGCTCAGAACAGGAATTCTCCAAGAAGTTCACCGAATACCTCGACGGACAGAAGACGTTCCCTGAGAACATCATGCTCAAGCGTCAGAAAGAGTTGCAGCAGCTGATGGATCAGAGCCTCCAATTCAGGAAGGAAGCACAGGAATTGCTCACCAAAGCAGAGGAAGAACTGATGGAGCCCGTCCACGCATTGCTGAAAGAGGCCATTGATGCAGTCGGAAAGAATCGCAATTATGCCTACGTGCTCAACACCGATGTCAACGCCTATCCCTACATCAGTGGCGATGGCGAGAACTGCACCGATATGGTTCTCACCCAACTGGGTGTGAAATGATAAGGAGCAAGATACCTCTTGCCCCTTGCCCCCTACCCCTAAAAACTACATAGAATATGGAACATGGTACATGCATCGGCATCTTCGATTCAGGCTATGGCGGCTTGACCATCCTCGATGGCATCCGTCAGCGTATGCCTGAGTACGATTACATCTATCTTGGCGACAATGCGCGTGCCCCTTATGGTACGCGTTCCTTTGATGTAGTGTATGAGTTCACCCTCCAGGCAGTCAAGAAACTCTTCGAGATGGGATGTCCGCTCGTCATTCTGGGGTGCAATACCGCTTCTGCCAAAGCCTTGCGTTCCATTCAGCAGAAGTATCTGCCCACAGCTGCCCCCGACCGTCGTGTACTGGGTGTCATCCGTCCCACAGCCGAAGTGGTGGGCGAACTCTCCCACACCAAACACATTGGCGTGCTGGCCACAGAGGGCACCATCAAATCCCAATCCTACAATCTCGAGATTGAAAAACTCTATCCCGACTGCACCGTTGTTGGTCAGGCCTGCCCCATGTGGGTACCATTGGTAGAGAATAATGAATTCGACAAACCTGGTGCTGATTACTTCGTCAGGGATTCCCTCCAGAAACTCCTTGACCAAGACCCACTCATCGACACCATCATCCTCGGATGCACCCATTTCCCCCTCCTCCTCGACAAAATCAACCAGCAACTCTCCACCCTCACCTCCCAACAATCGTGCCCCTCGCACCTCGCACCTTGCCCCATCAAAATCATTCCCCAAGGACAATACATCGCCACCAGCCTTGAGGATTATCTTCGCCGCCATCCAGAAATGGATCAGCGCCTCACTCGTGGTGGCACCTGCCAATACCTCACCACAGAATCAGCCACCAAATTCCGTGAAAGTGCCAGCCTCTTCCTCAACGAAGACGTGGAAGTGGAGCACATCACCCTCAACTGAAAAAAGAATATAGGCATTCACATCCCTCTTCCCCTCGTATCCACAAAATTTTGAAAGTTTCAAAATAAAATTCTAAAGTTTAGAAAAATATTTTGAAACTTGCAAAATATTTTTCTAAACTTTCAAAATGTTTCGGATAGCCTAGTCTTCCAGAAACGGATAGCCTACAAGTTTTTGCTACCCTACGAGGGAAAAAGTTTTCCCTAACTAGGCATTTGCCTCGGACTTCCTTCGCCCTTGCCTCGTACCACTCTCGTTCAAAAAAGCCCCTACGCTTCCAACTTGGGCACCGACTTCG
>JAFZVN010000045.1 GCA_017617805.1 Bacteroidaceae bacterium
AAATCGGAACGCTTCTACCCCCTCCTTTTTCTACTACGCGTTCCAAAACTTTTTCTGACGCGTTGTAAAAAGTTTTAGGACGCGTTCCAGAAAATAATGGGTCGGCTACCTGATTGGCAAGCGTCAAGAAGCGGGCGGGCAAGCGTCAAGAAGCGGGTCGCCCATCGTCAAGAAGCGGGTGTTTTATGCTCGATTTGCACTACCGTTGACACTGTCTAAGGGTTTAACTCTGTATTCGCTGCCCCAAAATTTGGTATTTCGCTCGATTTACACTACCTTTGCACCCGAATTAGAATGTACGCACCCGTAGGTGCACGCGTAATGAGACTCATCAAGCGACTGGACATGTTTATCTTGAGGAACTTCCTCACGCTGTTTGCAGGCACGTTCTGCATCAGCACTTTTGTCGTTATGATGCAGTTTCTGTGGAAGTATATCGATGATCTGGTGGGTAAGGGACTGACGATGGATGTGTATGCGAAGTTCTTCTTCTATGCCATCGAGACGTTGGTACCGACATCGTTGCCTTTGGCCATTCTGCTGGCGAGCCTCATCTCGTTTGGCAACTTGGGTGAACGGCTCGAACTGCTGGCTATCAAAGCGGCAGGCATCTCGCTGATTCGTACCATGCGACCCCTCATCGTGTTGATGGTGGTGCTGACACTCACATCGTTCCACTTCCAGAACAAGATTGCGCCAGAGGCTCAGCAAAAGTTGTTGGAGATGATTCGGTCGCTGAAGATGAAATCGCCTGAGTTGGACATCCCTGAGGGAGTGTTTTACGATGGCATCGAGAATATCAACCTGTATGTGGAGCGGAAGGACAAGGATACGGGCATGCTCTATGACGTGTTGATTTATAACTTGCAGGATGGAGCAAGCCGTGCGCATATTGTGTTGGCTGACTCAGGAAGATTGGAGACGACGGATGACAAACTGCACCTGCTGCTGCACTTGTATGGAGGTGGACAGTTCGAGAATCTGCAAGGAGGAGAAGGATTGCAGGCGAGGAACACGCCCTATCGGAGGGAAGGGTTTGTGGAGAAGCATTTCATCATTGACTTCGACACGAACTTCAACATGACGGAGGAGTCGGCATCGGACAATGCACGTGCGAAGAACATGACGCAGTTGAGGCACGACATCGACTCGATAGAGAATTACCTGAACCGGCTGAGCAAGGTGTATGAGGCGAACATGCAGCGGTATTCGCTGACAATTCCCCATGAGGCTCGAATTTCCGACTATGATTCAGTCACGGTGGTGCAGATGAACGACAGCATCAGGAAGAAATTGGAGAAGGCGGAGCAACTCTACCAGGCAGAGAAGGCAAAACGAGGGGTGATGATGGCAAAATCGACGGTGAATGCCGACTCGCTGATGGCAGGTTACAATACGCAGAAGCAACAGCAGATTGTGATGGCAGCCTTGCAGAAGGTGGGCTTTCAGGAGATGAACACGAGGAGCGAGGCTGACAATATGGAATGGAGTGAAAAGCAAATCCGCCTGCATTGGATTCAGTTCTGGCTGAAGATCACGATGTCGCTTTCCTGTCTCATCTTCTTCTTTGTGGGTGCTCCATTGGGAGCCATCATCCGCAAGGGAGGATTGGGATTCCCCGTCGTGGTGGCAGTCATCATCTTCATCCTCTACTACATCATCGACACAGGTGCCATGAAGGTGAGTCGTGAGGGAGGAATGCCTGTGTGGCTGGGTATGTGGATCAGCACGATGGTGATGGCTCCGTTGGGCATCTTGCTGACGGTGAAATCGAACAACGACTCAGCTGTGTTCAATCTGGATGCCTACGTCATGCTGTGGAAGAAGATACTCGGCATACGTCCCAAGCGTAACATCACACGCAAGGAGGTCATCATCAACGATCCTGATTATGCTGATATGCGTAAGACCTTGGAACAACTCATCACGAAAAGCCGAGATTATCTGGGTTCGTTGCCTCGTTCCACGTTCTTTGGCTACATGGCCTACATCGTGCGTTATTGGTTCTCGAAGCGTGAGGACATGAAGGCAGAGGGTATCATGCTGATGACAGAATATGTGGTGGAGGTGCTCTCGAACAGTAAAGACCGTCAGGTGCTACGACTCCTCAACGGCTACCCCGTGATGGAGACTCGCAATTTCCGTTTCTATCGCCGCAGGAGAAAGGACTTGCGAGCCGTCATCAAGTATTCAGAACAAATCAAAAAAGAAATAGAAAAATATGATACAGTTCAGTAAGATAGAAGAGGCCATCGAGGACTTCCGACAGGGCAAGTTCGTCATTGTGGTGGATGATGAAGACCGTGAGAATGAAGGAGACTTCATTACGCCAGCCGAGATGATTACCCCTGAGAAGGTGAACTTCATGTTGCGTGAAGGACGTGGTGTGCTCTGCGCTCCCATCACAATGTCACGAGCCAAGGAACTGGAACTGCCTCATCAAGTGGAGGAGAACACATCGATGTTGGGCACTCCCTTCACCGTGACTGTCGATAAACTCGAAGGATGCACCACCGGTGTGAGTGCTCACGATCGGGCTGCCACCATCCAGTGGTTGGCGAATCCTGAGGCAAAATCAGGGGACTTTGGTCGTCCTGGCCATATCAACCCACTCTATGCACAGGATAATGGTGTGCTGCGTCGTGCTGGACATACGGAGGCATCCATCGATTTGGCTCGTTTGGCAGGTTTGAAACCAGCGGCTGCCCTCATCGAGATTCTCAATCCTGATGGCACAATGGCACGTCTGCCTCAACTTGTGGAAAAAGCGAAGGAGTTTGACATGAAACTCATCCAAATCAAAGACCTTATCGCCTATCGCCTGCAAAGAGAGAGCTTGGTGGAGAAAGGGGTGGAGGCTGATATGCCTACAGCCTACGGACACTTCCGCATCATCCCCTTCCGTCAGAAGAGCAACGGCCTCGAACACGTGGCACTGATCAAGGGCGAATGGAAACCAGATGAGCCTGTTTTGGTGAGGATGCACTCCAGCTGTGCCACAGGCGATATCTTCGGCAGTCAGCGTTGCGATTGTGGAGAGCAGTTGCACAGATCGATGCAGCTCATCGAGAAAGAGGGCAAGGGCGCTGTGGTGTATCTCATCCAAGAGGGACGTGGTATCGGCCTCATGAACAAGATTGCTGCCTATAAGTTGCAAGAGGAAGGACTCGACACGGTGGATGCGAACATCCATTTGGGCTTCGACCCCGACCTGAGAGACTATGGTGTGGGTGCCCAAATCCTCAGAGAGATTGGCATCAGCAAGATTCGCCTCTTGACCAACAACCCTGTGAAGCGTGTGGGACTCGAAGGCTATGGACTCGAAATCGTGGAGAACGTACCTATCGAAATCACCCCTAACCCCTACAATGAGCGTTACCTCCACACAAAGAAGGAACGCATGGGGCATACATTGCATTTCAACAAATAATTATAAAATATGGAAAATTTATCAGACCGTCTTAACAGACTTTCCCCTTCTGCCACGCTTGCGATGAGTCAGAAGAGTTCTGAGTTGAAAGCTCAGGGCGTGGATGTGATTAACCTTAGTGTCGGCGAACCCGACTTCAACACTCCTGACCACATCAAAGCCGCAGCTATCAAGGCTGTGGAGGAGAACTGGAGCCGTTACAGCCCTGTGCCTGGTTACCCAGAACTGAAACAAGCCATCGTGAACAAGCTGAAGAATGAGAACGGACTCGACTACAAGCCCTCTCAGATTCTTTGTTCGAACGGTGCCAAGCAGTCTGTCTGCAACACCATCATGGCGATTATCAATGCTGGCGATGAGGTCATCATCCCTGCTCCTTACTGGGTGTCTTATCCTCAGATGGTGCTGCTTGCGGAGGGTACTCCTGTCTTCATCGATGCTCCTATCGAACAGGACTTCAAGATTACTCCTGCACAGTTGGAGGCAGCCATCACACCCAAGACTCGCGCTCTTATCCTCTGCTCACCCAGCAACCCTACAGGTTCTGTTTATAGCAAGGAGGAGTTGGAAGGCCTGAAGAATGTGCTGCTGAAGCATGAGAATGTCATTGTGATTGCCGACGAGATTTATGAGCACATCAACTATGTGGGCAAGCACGCTTCAATGGCTTCGTTCGATGACATCAAAGACCGTGTAGTGGTCATCAATGGTGTGTCGAAGGCCTACGCAATGACGGGTTGGCGTATCGGTTTCATCGCTGCACCCGACTGGATTGTGAAGGGCTGCAACAAACTGCAAGGTCAATACACCTCTGGTCCTTGCTCTGTCTCTCAGAAGGCTGCCGAAGCTGCATTCGCTGGCGACCAGCAGTGTGTGGAGGATATGCGTCAGGCCTTTGAGCGCAGAAAGAACCTCATTGTGAAACTCGCCAAGGAGATTCCTGGACTTGAGGTGAACGACCCACAAGGTGCTTTCTATCTCTTCCCCAAGTGCTCCAGCTACTTCGGCAAGAAAGACGGCGACCGTGTCATCAACAACTCCACCGACTTCGCTATGTATCTGCTTGAGGTAGGTCATGTGGCCACTGTAGGTGGTGATGCCTTTGGTTCTCCTGAGTGCTTCCGCATGAGTTATGCAACCAGCGATGAGAACATCGTGGAGTCGATGAAGCGCATCAAGGAAACCCTTGCAAAGTTAAACTAAAAAATTAAAAGTTAAAAACTAAAAGTGATAGTTTCCACCAATCGGACAGTTACTTTCACTTCTATTTTTAACTTTCAACTTTTAACTAATATGAAAGGACTGCTAACCTTAATCCTCTTGGCATGGGCACTTGTGGCTCATGCACAAGAGGATTTTATGTCTTATACCGAGGGTGTCATCACTGCTGATTTTGTGCAGGAAAGCCCTATGAAGAACGACCTGCTGCAGATGTTGGCCGACTTCTCGCAGTATATGGTGAATGACTGGCAAGCGTGTGAATACCCCAACGACATTGATGAGGCTTGTGGTTGCTTCAAGGGGGAGAACACGATGGCCAATGACGAGCGGGGGGTGCGACCCAATGCAGACCTCTCGATGATTTGCGCCTTCCTTATCAAGTACGGCAAACCTGCAGGTGTGAAACTTCCTGCTGATGTCACTTGGGAAAAGATAGAGGAATTGGCGATGAAATCGCTCGTCTTTGCTTATTCTACCCATAAGGCCAACCGACTGAAAGTGTGTAAAGGCGGAAACTATTGGGGTTCCATCTCCAATGCCGACCACGTGTGGGAGTCTTCGCT
>JAFZVN010000046.1 GCA_017617805.1 Bacteroidaceae bacterium
AGATGTTGAGCACGCCGTCTTTGATGCTCCAGGAGATGGTTGATGCGAGGCCTGTTTCGCGAGAGTTGACGTCCACTGAATACTCTCTGCCAGGAACGATGACCAGATGAATAGGTGCGTTGACCTTTACTGAGTTGAACACTGCTGTGTTAACTTTCTTTGCGCTTGCACTGATGGCGATAACTGCTACGAGAGCGATGGTGATGAACTTTTTCATAATTGTGATGTTTTTATTTGTTATTAATTATTGTTTTATTATTCTTGTTTTTAACCTTAACGTTAACCTTAACGATAACCTTTTTAGCACCCCGTATGGCAAGTTAGGGTTGGGGTTAGGGTTATGGTTTTGTTTTTTGTTGACGATGCAAAGTTACGGCTTTTTGTGATGGGTTTCAAACTGAAAATCCCCAAACAGTAGGGGATTTCCTATAGAAGATATAGGGATGTGGATTTAAACCTTTTGCAAGTGGTTGATTGTGAAAGGATAACACTAATAATGCTGGTGCTCTGTATGTTTTTTTTGAACACGAATAACACGAATAACACGGATATTTTTTATGTTTATATTTGGTATTTCGCTCACTTAATCGTAACTTTGTACCCAAATAATAGTCGGATGACAAACAAGGAAAGAGCGGAGCAGTTGATCGGCATGCACGACTGGAACGGTCTGACGCAGATGCTGGGTAGCCTGAGCAATATGGAGCTGAGGCGGATGGAGCGTGTGATGAGGGAAGAGGTGTTGGTTGGATTGAGGAATGACTTGTTTTGGGAAACGCTGCTACACATTATTATATTTAAGAGGGCGGCATTCATCAGTGGGGTGACGGCTGTGGCGCATCTGGTGAAAGATGGTACGCTGGACTTTGAGGTGGAGAGTGTGGGGCGACTATATGAGCACCTGAAGGCCACGCATGTGGAGTCGCTGCTGAAGATATGCAACATGATGGTGCCGGAATTGCGAACGGAGGCACAGGTGATGCAGATGTTTGAGGCATTTCATGTGGAAAACGAGGTGACCAGAATTTCCGTGCTGCTGAAGTCGGAACACGACTTGTCGTATTATCTGATCTTCAAGACACTCAAATTGATTGAGGACAGATTGATTGCGCGGAAGTGCTGTGTGGCACTGATGAAACGACAGGATGACAGGGCTTTCAATGCGGTGTGTCTCATCAAGGCATACTTCGGTTTGGATGACCTGCCAGCACGCTACTCGCTGACGATTGAACAATATGAATTGAGCCACATCGACAGGGATTACGACACCTTCTGTCATGTGCTGGACGGGAAAAGACCGAAGGTATGAATGCATTGACACTATACGAGCTGAATGGATTGGTGAGGCAGACGCTGGAACTGACGCTGGACGCAGAATACTGGGTGCAAGCCGAGATTGCAGAACTGCGCGTGAACCGTCATTGCTATATGGAACTGGTGCAGAAGGAAGCACGTGGGGGTGGCATTGTGGCGAAGGCACGGGCACAGGTGTGGGCAAACCGTTGGGCATTCATCAAACCGATGTTTGAGCAGATGACGGGACAGACATTGGCGGCAGGGATGCAGGTGATGCTGAAGGTGGAGGTGACGTTTCATGAACTATATGGCTACTCGTTGAATGTGACAGATATAGATCCTTCCTACACGTTGGGCGACATTGCCCGATATCGGCAGGAGATTCTGCGTCGGTTGGCAGAAGAGGGCATCGAGACCATGAACAAGGAACTGCCCCTGCCACGATTGCTGCAACGCATTGCGGTCATCTCGTCGGCATCAGCGGCAGGTTATGGCGACTTCTGCAACCAACTGAATAACAACCAACGAGGGCTGGCATTTAGAACCGAGCTGTTTCAGGCGGTGATGCAGGGTAATGAGGTGGAGAGCAGTGTGGTGAGTGCCCTGAATCGTATCGCAAAACAGTTGGACGAATGGGATGTGGTGGTGATCATCCGAGGGGGTGGGGCAACATCCGATTTGCAGGGTTTCGATTCGTTGCTGTTGGCGGAGAATGTGGCGCAATTCCCTCTGCCCATCATCACAGGCATAGGACACGAACGGGACGATACGGTCATCGACTTGATCGCTCATACAAGGGTGAAAACACCTACAGCAGCTGCAGAATTCCTCATCCATCATCAGGAGCAGGAACTGGACATCTTGGAGGACTTGTCTGCCCGTCTGACCGACCGTGTCAGCCAGTTGCTCTATGATGAAACCACACGCCTGAAAATGCTGGCAAGCAAGATTCCCATGCTCTTCTCAACCGTCAAGGCAAGGGAGGAAGTGCGGCTGCATCGGCTCTCTGCGTCGATGGCCAATAGCAGCATCCAGCATCTGGAACAGGCAAAGAGTGGGGTGGGGCTGTTGAATCAGCAACTGACCCTTTATACATCAGCCTTGCTGCAAGGTGAACGGAAACGTATCGAATTGATGGAGAGTAAGTTGCAGAGTGCACATCCGAACAGGATTCTGCAGCTGGGCTTCAGCATCACGCGCATGGGCGGCAAGGCGTTGAGAGATGTGGACGAAGTGAAAGAAGGGGATGAAATAGAGACAACATTAGCATCAGGAACATTCAAATCTACGATAATATGGAAGAAAAACTGACGTATGAAAAGGCGGTGAAACGCCTCGAAGAAATTGTGAAGAAGATTGAGGGTGGAGAGATGGACATTGACTCCCTCACCGCCAATCTGAAGGAAGCCAAAGATTTGGTGGAGTTCTGCAAAGAGAAGCTGACAAACGTAGAGGCAGAAGTGAAGAAATGCCTCGATATGTGAAAAAAGCGTAATTTATTGTGCATCTTCTTGTGAGACCCAAATCTTTTTCGTACCTTTGCATCGAATTTTTGGATAAAAGAAAAGAGACAATCGGAAAACAATGGAGAAAACTCTTGTGATCTTGAAGCCAGGTGCAGTACAGCGCGCACTCGTAGGCGAAGTGACTGCCCGCTTTGAGCGTAAAGGCTTGCGTTTGGCAGGCATGAAGATGATGCAACTGACAGATGAACTGCTCAATGAGCACTGTGCACACCTTGCCGGTAAGCCTTTCTTCCAACGCATCAAGAATTCCATGATGGCTTCTCCCGTTGTTTGCTGCTGCTATGAGGGTGTTGACGCTGTGGAAACAGTGCGTTCGATGACAGGTAGCACAAACTCAAGAAAGGCGGCTCCAGGCACCATTCGTGGTGACTTCGGTATGAGCTTCCAGGAGAACATCATCCACACTTCCGACTCTCCTGAGAATGCGGTCATTGAACTCAACCGCTTCTTCAAGCCAGAGGAAATCTTTGATTACACTCCTGGCGTCTTCCAGTACTTGTATGCAAATGACGAGTACTAAAACAACCATTTTATTAACTTCAAACCCTAAAACAAAACATCGTGGATTTTTCAACAATTAAAAAGACTGTCGGTATCTTCGTACTTTCAATGGTAGCTGTGAGTGGCTTCGCTCAGGACATCATCGCAAGACAGGCTCCATCCGACAAAAGACTTAAAGACATTCGCAACGTAAAACTCAACAATACAGCAGCTATCTCTGCTGACCTCAACAATCCCGCAGCAAATATCTACACGGACTGGACTGACAACCTGAGAAGTTGTACGGGTGCTGTTCCTGCTAACTATAAGATTGACTTGAGAGGCTTCTGCATGCCTACCACAAACCGCAAGATCAACTCAAACTTCGGTCCTCGTTGGGGACGCCAGCATGAGGGTATGGACGTGAAGGTCTATATCGGTGATACCATCCGTGCAGCTTTCGACGGCAAGGTGCGCATCTGTAAGTATAACGGTGGTGGTTATGGCTATTACATCGTGATTCGTCACCCCAATGGTCTCGAGACTCTCTATGGTCACTTGAGCAAGCAGATTGTGAAGAAGGATCAGGTGGTTCGCGCTGGTGAGCCTATCGGTTTGGGTGGCAACACGGGTAGGTCTAATGGTTCTCACCTCCACTTCGAGACTCGCGTGCTCGGTCAGCCTATCGACCCTGCTTTGATGTTTGACTTCGTACATCAGGACGTGGTGAGCGACTATTTCGTTCTTCAGAACGGCATCTCTAAGGGCAACAGCGTACAAAGCGCCAGCACCATCAGTACGGGTAGTGCACAGGGCAACAACAGAACCGCTCGCAAGTAAGAAATTTCATCAACTATCATACACGCCAAGCAATACCACGTTGCTTGGCGTCTTTTTTATGTATAAAAAAGGAAAAAGG
>JAFZVN010000047.1 GCA_017617805.1 Bacteroidaceae bacterium
AATAGCCTACATTTCTGGGTGACCATCACCCTATAGTGCATAATCACCTGGGAATGAAAATAAAAAGGCCATGATTCGCATACTCAAAGACTTGCTCTATACTCCCATTCCCGAAGGAACTGACTGTTATTTTTGCATTCTTCATTCTGCAAAATCGTTTGTCGCACCAGCCGCCCATTGGCATTAGCTTAACGTGCGCAAGGCCTGACAATACCTTATTATTGTTGCAAAATTACGAAGAATGATTGAAACCACAAAGTATTTCCTCATTAAATCTCAAAAAAAGTTTTTGAGTGTGAGAAAAAGTGTGTAACTTTGCGTAAAACAATAAAGAACAGCATATGGAAACGAATAACAATCAATTCTTACCGCAGTACACACTTGACCAGTTGTCGGAACGTGTGTGTGCAAGACTTTCGTATTTTGGTAATTACAAAACGTGGGAGAGAATACCTGAGTTGTGTATGAGGATAGAGGCAGAACCAAGGGCAGTTGATAGCGTGATTATTGAGACCAAAAGCACATATTCAAGTTCTGTCGCACAAAACATATACAAGTATCATTTGATACTTACGCGTGTTTATATGTTGCTCTATTATCGTCATCGTGATGACCGTGTATATCAAGCGGTAGTGTTTCCTGAATTGACCAAGAATATGAATGGTTATGCCGGTGAAACCTTGAAAGCTATAATTCATCCAGAAATCGACAGAATCATAGAATTGGATCAGCTGGTGTCAAAGGCCAAGGCTGATGAGAAAAAGAATGTAAAACCTGTATTTGCTTATGTGTCGCATTCCAGACCAGAGATGGATAGATTGTATATCGAATACAGTGAGGAACGGCTATTTCATGAAATGGTTCCTGTTATCAGGGAACTATCAACAACATACAGCACTCATCTTGATGAGGCCAATGTTTGGTACAATGCCAAACAGATTGTCCATACGTTGAAGGATATCAATCATCCAGAATACTTCATTGAGCGAGCAGCCACATCACTGGTGCAGGGACAGTTGTATGAAGGATACAAAGGTTCCCAAATCATTTTGCTTTGTGTGTATATGATGGTGCGTTCTGCCAAAGATAATCCACATTTTGCCAAGTTCGTTAACGCCATGGAGGAACTTGAGTATGACGGTGGTACTGACCTTGGGGTTATCCAAACAAATATTGGACTTATTAAAAATGAAATTGACAATCACAACCCATTTGATGGATACGACTATATCGGCGAGCAACCCAGACAAGACACTTTTACAAGGGCTGATATGGAAAGATATGTTTCAGATTATAAGGCGAAGCTAGAAGCTATTAAGACAGATATGGCTCAGAAGGACAAAGAAATAGAAGAACTGAATAGGCGAATCGGTTCGCTAAAACAAGAGAGCAAATACTCTGATGAAGATGTTGAGGAGATGAAATCTGAATTAGAAGATTTTCGACAACACACAAAGGGACTCAACCCTCGACAGACAGCGATATTAGGATATAAATTAGCAGACCATTTAAAAGCTTTACCTACGGATAAACAAAAACTTGCCCTGCCACTTAGCAAGATTAGTGGTTGGGGGAAACGCTCATTGGAACAAAAGATATGTGGTTATTTCAACGAAGAGGAAGAGATGGAAATCGCAAATATATTTGGTGAAGAATTCCCTGAAATCGCAAAAATCATCAGCAAGAAATGGAGAAGCACCCGGATGCCATGAATTATAGCACCCCATAGCACCCTGCCATAAAGTCCTCTGCCCTTGACTCGTATTTTAACAAGTGGTAACTTTGCAACGAATTCAAACTCTGGATTCGTTGCTTTCTTTTATATAAAGATTGTGACGAGAAAACGGAACACGGGCCAGGGGTGGGGCAAGAATAACAAGGTCTATGTGACCCCATAGTGCAGACCTTACTTTAATTCTTTATATAATCATGGAAGAATTAAAAAACTTTGCCCTCGACCCATTGGAAGAGGACATTCAAACCAATCTCGACATCCTCGCAACCAATCGTGAGGAGCGAGAGCAAAACATTGATCGCATCGTTCTGAATGCGAAGGCGGCTGGTGTGAAGGACCTGTCAGCTGAGATCAGTCTGCTCATCAAGCAACAGAAGGCAACTTGGAAGAAGAGTGTCATCGAATTGGTGAGCGGGGAAATCATCCGTGCTGCCAGTGGCGACCTTGCCGTGTTCACTTATGAGCCTCGTGGCAAGGCAGCACAGGAGGTGTATCTCTACACGGGTACCTATTGGCAGACGCTCGATCAGCAAGTGTATTTCGACTTTGTGAACGACTGTTGCCAGCGTATCGGAGTGCCTACGGAGGAACAGCATGAGCCGTCTTTCATGGAACGCATCTATTGGCAGATTGCCTTCCGTGTGGCACATAGTAGGCCCATGCATCAATCCAGCAAGGTGAGCCGTATCAATGTGAAGAACGGCACCCTTGAAATTTGCTCTGATGGCACAGTCACACTGCATGAACATCGCCGTGAAGACTATTTCCTTTACTGTCTCGGCTATGTCTATGACCCTGCGGCTGAATGTGATCTGTGGCACCACTTCCTCGACGAAGTGCTGCCTGACACAGCGGCGCAATGTGTGTTGGCTGAGTTTATTGGATATTGCTTTGCAAAAGGCATCAATCCTGAAAAGATGCTTGTTCTTCTTGGAGGAGGCTCCAATGGGAAATCTGTCACCCTCGCCATCATCGAGGCATTGCTGGGCCGTCAGAATGTCAGCAACGTCACACTTTCCGACCTCACTTGCGATGCGGAGAAGCGTTGCATGACAGAGGGCAAGTTGGCCAATATCAGCCACGAGTCAGATCGCGAGATTGACGCTTCCATGCTGAAGAAGATCGTCAGCCAAGAGCCCATCGACATCCGTAAGCTATACGTCGGTTCGCGTATCATTCGCGAGTATGGGAAGCTCATTACCTCGTTCAATGCATTGCCCCGTGCAGAGGCCACTCATGGTTTCTACCGCCGTTGGCTCATCCTTCCTTTCCGTCGCACCATCACGGAACAGGAGGCAGATGTGAACCTCTCTGCCAAGCTTTGTGGCGAACTCAGTGGCATCCTCAATTGGGTGCTTGAAGCCCTGCCTGGATTTATGCAAAGAGGCCAGTTCTCTCCTTGCGAACTCTGTCAGAAAGAACTGGAACGCTACCGTATGCAGTCAGATTCCGTACAGCTATTCT
The DNA here is from genome assembly GCA_017617805.1 of Bacteroidaceae bacterium. Taxonomy (GTDB): domain Bacteria; phylum Bacteroidota; class Bacteroidia; order Bacteroidales; family Bacteroidaceae; genus Minthosoma. The sequence goes on from JAFZVN010000047.1 coordinate 3,200, forward strand.
TGTTCGAATGTTGTGAGCGCGATGAGACCTTCACCAGCACGGGCAAAGACCTCTTCGCAAAATACAAGAGTTTTTGTTACAATGATATGCTGCGACCTGTGGGCAAGCAACGCTTCTTTGATCGTCTGGAATCGTTGAACGTGACACGAACCACATACGGGAATCAAGTATTGTTTAACGTTAGAATCAAGTCTGATGAAAGCTTTTGATCACTATGCTCATTACGACACGGCGCGTCTTAACGCCGTGCCGTTCACCACACTCGCCTCACATTACAGCACTGTGGTCAAGAGGGGTAGTGCCCAGTTCACGCTATGCCCCTGGCACGATGACAAACATCCCTCACTTGCGCTCTATAATGATGGTGCCAACCGGCGAAGCCATTGCCATTGCTTTGCATGTGGCAAGACAGCATCGCCCATTGACTTTGTCATGCAGCACGAAGGGTGTTCCTTCCAGCAGGCGTGTGACATCATCGGGAGACTTTTTGGCATCTGGGGAGATGCTCCAGCACCTTCTCCAGTCCGAAGAGTGCAGCTGGTAGAACCGTCCGTTGCGAAAGAACCCACTTATATCCCCATGGATTATGTGGAACAACATCTTTCGGTTGACAATTCCTTTTGTCAAGGGCTGAGGCATCTGTTCGACTTTGCGCTTGTCCAGCATCTCGCTGAAGAGTACCGTCTTGGCTGCCTCGACACAGGTGTGCATCCCGATTCAGTCCTTTTCCCCAATATCGACCTTCAGGGACGTGTGCGCAATGTCAAGGTACAACACTATGGCACTGACCCGGCATCGCCTAATTTCCTCAAGAGTGACAAACGTCACTGCTTCTGGATTGGTAAACAACTGGTCAAACAGGGACTTTTGCCTGCCGATGCTGAATTTGACAATGAATGTCTTTTCGGTGAGCATCTTCTGCCACGCTATCCGATGACACCGGTCATATTGGTGGAAAGTCCCAAGAATGCGCTAGTCGGAGCAGCAGCTTTTCCACAATTCCTATGGGTGGCCACAGGCAACAAGGGGATGCTCAAGCGCAATGTGCTCAGTACCTTACGTGGACGTACCGTCCTTGTCTATCCCGATCGTGATGCCATCGAGGAATGGGAAGAGAAACTTTGTCACATGCAGGATATTGCCTCTTTCCGTGTGTCACATTTGTGCGAACAGGTGGCACCTGCCGACCAGCCTAAGTACGACATAGCTGATTTCATCATCAGTCATCAGCTTGCATGATCTCGTTTAGTTTCCATTTAGTTTTTGAGGCATCTGACTATACTTCCATTTTATTGGTAATCAGCCGGATGCCTCTTTCTTTTTTAGTTTTTATATCTTTTCCGTCAAAACTATTATAGATAGAAATAGAAAATAAAAAGTTTTTGGGCATAACTTGGCAAAAACTAAAAGCCTTGTTTTTAATTATCTCACATTCATGCACTTGCCATCCTGTATAAGTCTTTCAAAAACTAAAAAAAACTCACGGTTTCATCCTCTTTCACAAATCATCCTCGCCAAGTCGTTCAGAGCCATGCATTGACCTCTGCTTATGGTGAGCTGCTCGTTGTGGTGCTCCCAAGGGGCGAGGAGAAGGAGCTGGCCTCGGGCACAGGCTTCCATGCGTTGGCCGTCAGGCTTGGCGAGGTCGGTGAAGCCGTTCTCTTGGAGAACGATGAGGGGATGGCCTTCGTTGAAAGCGGCACGCATGATGGCTTTCTCGCCTGGAGAAATGGAAGGGGAGACAAGGACAGCGCCTGCACGTGCTTGGTTGAGGAAGTGGGCGGTTTGTGCTGCGATTTGTTCGGGTGTGAGGCGGCGGGAACATTGCACTTGCAACAAGGTGGGGCGGTCGAGGAGGAAACGGTTGCCAATGGCCGAGAATTGCTGGGTGCCCACCATAAGGTCGCGCTGAACGCGGAAGAGGTCGGGGTGCTCACGCTTCATGAGGAGGCGGCGGGGGTTGTCGCGCAGGTAGTCGAGCCAACGTTGAAGCTGGCCTTGACGGAGGAGGAGCTTGTCGTTGTAGCCTGGGGCGAAGAGGAGACCGTGGGTGCGGTCTTCGCCTCGCCTGTCTTTGGGGCGTTGGGTTTGTTGCGTTGTCAACGCAACAGACGGGACTCCCAACACCAGCTCCTTGAAATGGCGGTTGCAGCTTTGCTTAAACCCTCGCAGCGCCATTCCCAAGGGTTGCTCCATGGCTTTTCTCACAAATAGGATGCCGTGGAGGTGGTCGGGCATCATCTGCAGTGCTACCACCTCAATCTCGGGATGGTGCAAAGGAGCCGACCACCACTCATCATGCACTCTCTGGCCCAAGGGTGTGAGTTCCACTCGAGGTGCATCGGGACTGTCGATTGGTGCATCGCTCCGACCCACCACCTTGCCAAAGAGAGGACGGCGACCCTCAGTCACCATCGTCACCATGTACATCTGGCGAGTGGTGTAGTCGTGACCTACGCAGCGGCGTTGCATGGAGGGCTTCTTTTCACCTGCAAATGCCTTCTGGCTCTCATATACTTCGTGCTTCATGGCGCAAATATACGAAGTAGTTTTGAGACAGACAAGAATGGAGTGGGAAAAGATAAAAAATTTCTTGCAATTTCTTGAAAATAAATCGATTATTGCTTGTGTATGTCAGAAAAAAGTCGTAACTTTGTGGTGCGATTGAGGAGGAGATTTTACTACGACGCGTTGGAATAATTTCTACGTCGCGAAGGAAAAAGTTCTACGACGGGTTCTGGAAAAAAGACCCTCTGAGATTGCAAATAGAGTTAGTTAAATTTTTGTTCAACCTCAACTAAAAAATAGATTAGTTATGGCACTGAAAGTAAAAGCAAGGGAGAAACAGTTGAAGTTCTCCAAGGACGACGAAGGTGTTTGGCGCTATGTAATGCAGCCTGAACTGTATTCTGCGCTCACACAAGAGAAGGTAATTCGTGAAGCGGCACTCCGTAGCGGAGTTTCGGAGGGTGTGATGCACGCCTGCTGGGACGCGGCTGGTGAAGTGATCAAGGCATGGGCAACGGAGGGTCACTCGGTGGCACTGCCTGGTCTCGGCACCATGCGCTTCAGCTTGAGCGCGAAGACGGTGGCTGACGTGAACGATGTAAAGACGTCGCTCATCAAGACCCGCCGCATCGTGTTCACGCCTGCTGTGGAACTGAAGAACGAGTTGGCCAACACCGCCATCATCATCACCTGCTACGACCGCAACGGCAACGAGGTGAAGCGT
>JAFZVN010000003.1 GCA_017617805.1 Bacteroidaceae bacterium
GGTCTCAGCCTGCCAGCCAAATTTGCGGATGAGTTCGCGGAACAGCGACCAATCAACGGTCGGCACGTTCACATATACTCCCTGAATGGTTGTGCTACCTGTCATATTGCTTTCGTTTATTGTTATTCGGTTGCAAAGATACACAATTTCCACCAACCCCCAAACATTTTCCCCAACAAAAATAATTATTGGAACAAATTATTGGCAACCTTTAGCTCGACGAAGTCAATTATTGGTGATTATTGTTTTTCCAAGCCGCCTTGACAGCGCAGGAGCAGAGGCAAAAATATGTTTGTCGCCCTACTCGGAGAATCCTGTGAAGAAGGTGCTGAAGAGGCCAGAGTCGTCCCAGAGGTAATCATCGCGGGTGGTGATGAAGACGGTGACGGGGTGCTTCTTCTCGAGCACGGAACAGCGGACGTAGGAGAAGTGCGCCTGGGGCTCGTCGCAGATGAAGACGGACTTGACCTCATCGACATAGATGGGGATTCCCTGCGTGGTGGGACGGAGCACCTCGAAGTCGGTGATTTTCTTGCTCAATCCAGTGACGAGTCGATAGGCGCCATCAACAATCCAAACGATGGGGCGGCCTGCAAAACTGGGACCATCGACACAAACGGTACGGGGATCGGCAGAGTCGCGTCCGTAGAGATTGAGGTCGGCAGAACGGGTTTGGGTGGTGTCGTCGGAGGCGTTCAGCACGGTGGGCGACGCGAAGCCGGTGGTTCGCTCGAAGCGTCCATCGGCTTTTCCGAGGTAATTGTAGAAGTCGAGCGTAAGGAATCCAGCGTTCTTGAGCGACAAACTGGCACGGTCGGACTCAAGGAAGCGGTTGTTCTCGCCGACCGTTTTGTCATCTTTCCACTTGGAGAATCCGAAATTCTGAGGCATGAACGCCAAGGGTGACCACAGGCGTGGCTTGGGTGCAAAAAGCTCATCGAGGGAAATGAGGTGGTTGTGCGTCACATCGCGCGCCATGACCTTACGCTCCAATGGTTTGATCTGCGAGATGCGCAGGTTCCAATCGCCCTCGACATCAGGAAAATACAAGGCGAAATAGCCTGAGGAATCCGTATAGACCGTACCATCGTAGGCTTTCCCCGGACGGAAAATCATGAGCTTCATGCCACGATCCCATAGTTCTTGGTCTTCGGGCTTGCTGGTTACGGAGAGACGCCGTCTGAGTTCGATATGGCCAAAGACCATGAGATTTTTCTCGACCGGCTGCTCCAACCCGTAGATGGTATCGGTTTTCGCCTCTAGACGCTTGGCAGAAGCCTCGCTCGTCAGTCGGGAACTCTTCATCCGCAAGCGACGAACATCGGGTCGATCGCCTTCCTGCTGGGGCTGATAGATGGGCACGATGCGGCTCCAGTAGTGGTAATCGTTCCAGTTGGTCATATAACGCGTATAAGCCCGCAGCTCATAGAATCCCGTGCCATAGAGGGTATCTGCCCACACTTGCCCCTGCGCCGCTCCATCGGTCAAGGCAAGTTTCCGACACTGAATCACCGCCCCGTCAGGGTCGAGCAGTTCCACATAGAGCACGCGGCTATAGTCCGATGGACCCTCATGACCATCTCGCGTCACCCGAGCCGTGAAATGAATCGTGTCGCCCAGTTCGCACCCTCGCTCTCGATCGTAGGAAAGCTCGACATGCTCACGCAGAAGCGGTTTCTGCGCCCATGCGGCCAGGCTGGACGCCATACTGATTGCCCAAAGTATTCTCCTTAGTTTCATACTATATTATTGCATTTCGTTCGTCAAAATCTTGCCGTCCGGGGTCATTCCCTCTGCTGAGATAAAGAGGCGATGTGCCGAAGAATTGTTCCAGAACTCGATGGTCGCCCGTCCTTGTGCATCGGTCTCGACATCAGGTTTCCAATAGATGGTGCGACGGAAATCCTCCATCGGCGGAACTTTGCTATAGTCATCCATCTCGAAAGTGTCGGGCTTGTCGTAAGCCTGAAAGTGCGTCCGCCGCAGCCCATTCTTTTTCCAAGGAAGCGCGAGATGTGTATAGACAAAGACGGTCACAGGATCTTTCGCCATCACGTCACTTGAATACATGTAGCGATCGGGCGCATTCTTATTCTCGGTGATATAGATGGACTTCACCTCATCAAGGAAAATCGGGAAACTCTGAAGCGACCTATCAAAAACCTGCAAGTCGCGGATGAACATGTTGTGCGTACAAGTGATGCCAGCATAAATGTTGTTGAGAATCCAAATGACAGGCCTGCCCTTGTAGCTCAAACCGTCACGATAGATCTCTGGGCTGTAATGATGGATGTTTTTGATCGGAGTCATCAGCGCGCCAAAGTCAATGATGTTGCTGAGCGAACTGATGGCAGGCACGCGACTCGTGGAACCATAAGCGGAAGGATTGATAGAATTGAGCGCCGTCCCTCCAGAACTTTCACCCTTGATGTGTGGATTGATGACATTCTCGTTCAACTGCGTCGGCAGAAAACGCTCATCGCCAGCAGCCTGGAAGAGCGGATTGTGTCCGTAGAGCCACTCCATCACCCCTGGAATCGCACCGCCCTTGTCGTTGATTTCATCCACCTCCTTGTCCACATTATAATATATAGAGGCCCAATGACGGCCATGATTTTCATCCTCCCACGCCGCACGTGCATCATCGAAGATACGACGAAACGCCTTTACCTTCACTTCCTTAAGAACGTGCTCGCGCTTGAGGATGGGAAGATTCTCGAGTTCTTCGAGCAATGAATCAGGGACTTCCTCGAAGAGATTGGGATGGAGGCTTGCGAGTGTATCGGTCTCGTAGGGTGACAGCCAACGAGGTTGAGGAGCGAAATGCCGATCGAGGAGCACACGGAAATCCTGACGATGGTCACCAGTACCTACTTTGCCAAACTTGTAGGTGTTCTTCACCATCACTTGCAGGTTCCACTCATACCACGCGTCGGGCATCTCGAAAGCAAACCGTCCCAAGCTATCGGTCACTGCATCACCACTGACCCACTCGCCCGTCCGCGTCTCGTGATTGACCCAGAAGAGGTAAGCCCGCAGCGGCTCGTCAACGACTGGAATATTCTTTCTGTGCTGGAGCAGTTGACCCTGAATATAGAGCCGATCCTCAATGTTATAGAGACGCTCAAACCGTTCGTTGCCAGCCATCAAATCCCATCGGTAGCGACGCCACCCCTGCACCATCATCAGCAAATCAGCAGCCAGTCTGTGCTCGCGGTCATCGCTCTCGAAATAATACTCCGGATGCGCTATGTACCCCTTCACTTCACTCGACAGCAGCATCCACGTCAAGGCGTTCCCTTCCTTTCCGTTTGTGAGTGTCGCCATGTCCATCGCGGAGAAGGACAGACGTGCATTGGGGGAAGTCTGGATGTTAATCCGCACCTTGCCACACGGCACCAAGTGGTCATTCGGTGTTGTCACCACCACACGCTCTTCGTCCGTCAGTTTTGGGCAGATGAAGAACAAGCGCTCTGCCATCACGTGCCCATCGGAATCAAAAAACGTCAACTGGTTCACGCCAGCTGGCAAGCTATCCCTCGGGAATGCTAAAGCCATCTTCGGCCGACACGAAATCGTATCACAAGCGATGATTCTCCCCTCGTGCATCAGCGTGTATCCAAGCATCCGATGTTGCATCGCTACTGAAGAAGTCATCGTAGCCAATACATCTGGATCGTGCAAAGTGTTCAACGTCAGACTGATTCCCTGCGGAATGGCCTCGGGAAGTTCGAACTCCTGCTTCTTTCCGTCAGCGGTGGTCAGTTGGAGATATTTGGGTTCATCATCGGGCGTGATACTGAAATATCCCCGTCCATCCCTGTAAGTCACCGCTCCCTGCACCAACTGCTTCTGCTCGTCCAGCACGACGCCCTCGGCATCGAAGTAGCGACCCTCATCGTCATTCACGGCAAAAGCAACCCGTGACGGTAAGCCCTCCACCAGATTTCCGCCTTCGGGATAGAAATTCACATGCACTTTTCCATGTGGAAGACGCTTCATGGTCAACTGATTCAGATTCTTCTCCGCAGCCTTCTCGTCCAAAATCTCCAACGGAACCTCACGATAATTGGGCTGACGCTTTCGATAAGAGAACTTATCCAGTTCCATCCGCGAATAATCTCCGTCCACTCGCGGCTGTTTGAAGATAGGAAAGACACGAGAAAAGATGCCCGTCCCTCCCCAATTCATCATATAACGCGTGTAGGCTCGCACTTCATAAAATCCCGTCACATATAACGTGTCCAACGTGAAATCGCCAATCGCCTCTCCCTTCTCGATGTGAAGCTTCCTACTTTGTATGACTTCGCCACTGGGATTCAGCAGTTCGGCATACAGCACTGCACTCATATCCGTCGGTTTTCCTGTATCAGTACGAACAACATAAGCCTTGAACCACATCTTTTCACCCTTGAAATAGCCCGTATTGTCAAAGTGAAGATAAACTTTTTCTTGTGGCACCTCCTGATTGAACATCCACACTCGCTGCATCAGACGTACCAAATTAACATAGTCGCTGGAGCCAGTCACAACAGAATCGGACAGGCTGAGATGCTGCGCACGAAGGATTCCTGACGTAAAGCTCATCAGAAAAACAAATAGATAAAATAGACGTTTCATAGGCTTAGGCTTTGTATTTCTGCGATTTCTATACCTTTCAGTTTCTTTCTCAATCGGCTCTTGGCCGTGCGGAAAGCCGCAGACGATGGGATTTCCAATATCTCCATCACCTTGTCTTCGGTCATTCGCTCCGAGTAGTAGATGAGACACATCGCCTGCTCACGCTTGGTCAACGTAGGACAAGCTTTCTCCAACTTTTCGAGGAACAATGCATTCTTGGGCTTCTTGGCCGCCCATGCCGCTACCAAAGTAGTCCAGAAGTTATCAACAGACTGCACTTTCGACTCAATCGGCTCATCCTCACGCGTTTCTTCCGCCGTATCATCGATGATTGCCACATACTTTTTCCTTCTCTTCCGATAGACAATCGAACCAATCAAAGCTACAACAATTCCAATACCCATACACCACCACGTCACCCTGAGCATACGATGTTCTGCCTGCGCCTGAGTCTGAGAGATAAGCATGCTGCCACTGCCAAAAGTGTGTTCACGGTCATAGATGAGCGAGATACTATCAGGCACCTCCACCATCGAATCCATCATGGCCTGTTCCTCCTCAGTAAGCGCATCTGATTCTGTGCGAAGAATCATTCGGAAACGGCGACGAAACTCGTATTCATCGTTGTAGTTCAGTGGATTGAGCAACGGGAAACCCTCACGATTGAGTGTACCCACCAAAGACGGTTCACGCGAAAGCAGAAACTCCCTCACAGCCGCAAAATCCTCCATACTGAGCAAATGCGTATCCTCTCCCTCTAAATAGCGCTCCACAAACTTCTTATAATAATCGCCCGTGACGCTCTTTCCATCAAACAGATAAACCAGATGAATATCAGGATGTTCGTAGAAATCATAACGGATATTGGACAATTGATTCAGCGTCGTGACCATCGTCTTCGCACTCAATCCCACAAACTCCACATACTGCCCCCTGTGCTGCCTCGTCATTTCCTCTATCATCTTTTTCCCTTTGACCGCAGGCGAATCATAGACAGCCGTCAGCGAAGAAGACATCATCTTCTGATTAAATTGCAGAAAATCCTTCCCCAAAATCGCAACTTCCTGCATGGCTGCCAAATGATGCTCCTTACATTTCGACTGCATCTCCACCACCCTACCCTCTGCCAGGTCAATCGTCAGCACCATGTGGTCGGCAGGATGCACATACACAGGAATCTGCCACACATCACCTTCCAAAACGGAAGTCAACACCATCTGCGATGCCTTCTTCACCGATGCCGCCAGGACAAAGGAACCATCCTCCCGTATGTGGCAAGAAGCAACGGCATGCACCGTCTCATCTTCCAAAGCCGACTCCTCGCAAAGAAAAAGCGACTGATGTCCAGAACTCGACTGATATCCCTTCAACTGACCTTGAATCTTCACCTCTCCACTGCCAAAAGTATTCGTACATGAAAACAATTGTCCGACTTTCCGCTGCTCATAACGGGCAGCATCCACACGACCATCTTCACTGATGCCAAGCATCACCAATCTGTCACGATGCACCTCTGACTCGACCAGATCCAACCATCTAACCCCATCAGCCAAAGGGGCAAATGAAAATACGAAACGTATCTCACCATCCTCGTCCAACCAAACACTTCTGCCCACATCGATGCCACTCCAACTTTGTAAGGCATAGAAACGCCCCTTATCATCTCGCAAATGACAGCATCGTCTGAGCATGAACTGTGTATCAGGCTTCCCCTTCGCCACCATGGTCAGCAACGTGGCTGTATCGTTGACCACCAATCCTGTCACCTCAAATAGTTGTTGGTTCGAATAATGTACCTTCACTTCCTGCCACACTTTCTGAGCAGCCCCTGCCCGAAGTGGTAGCAGCAGCAACACATATATTATATATGTATATGTAAAGGAAGGTTTCATCTGTTTTATGTAAAGTTGTGCAAAGTTAGCAACTTTTCAACAAACTATCAATAGCATGTTACAGCCCCTGTCCGTTATACAATTGAAAATCAACGAGAAAAAATTTCAAAAAGACATCAATTGTAACATACCCTGCGTACCCATTAAAAAACAACGCCGTTCTTTTGAGCTTCCTACGCCGTTCTTTTGTCAAAACAACGGCGTTGTTTTAAATCGAGCACGTCGGTGTCATTAAAGCCTCTTTTTGTAGAAAAAACTCCAACTCGATAAAAAAACATCCTCTTTCCTTTTTCCGTTTATCCGTTTTTTCGTAACTTTGCCGTCAGAAAAACCTAACCAATTATCAATTATTATGATGTTACAAAAACTATTCGGCTTCGATCCTACGAAGCACAAGGTCAAGACAGAGATGATGGCTGGCTTGACATCCTTCCTGACGATGGCTTACATCCTCGCCGTCAATCCTAACATCTTCTCGGCACTCGCTTCACAAGGAATGGATACCAATGCTGTATTCACGGCCACGGTGATTGCTGCAGTTGTTGGTACACTGGTCATGTCGCTCTACGCGAAGATGCCGTTCGGACTTGCCCCAGGCATGGGTCTGAACGCTTTTTTTGTGTACACCGTCTGTCTCACGATGGGCTACTCGTGGCAGTTTGCCTTGACAGCCATCTTGATTGAGGGTTTCATCTTCATCATTTTGAGCATCACGAAGATACGAGCTCTCATCGTCAATGCCATCCCCATGCAGCTGAAAGCAGCCATCTCTGTGGGTATCGGTCTGTTCATCGCCTCATTGGGGTTGAAAAATTCTGGCATCATCGCGCCAAGCGACGCCACTTTCATCACGCTGGGACATATCACTTCTGGACCAGCTCTGCTTTGCATCATCGGCATCATCATCACCGCCACACTGCTCATCTACAGAATCAAGGGCGCCATGCTGATTGGCATTTTGTTGACAACCCTCATCGGCATACCCTTCGGCGAGACCCATCTCAACGGCATCATAGGCTTGCCACCTGATGTATCGCCTCTCTGCATGCAATTCGAATGGCATAACATCTTCACGCTCGATATGCTCTTGGTGGTCATTACCTTCCTCTTCATCGATATGTTCGACACCATCGGTACCCTCATCGGAGTGATGGGTTCTGCCAATATGGTGAAGGAGGATGGCAAGATACCCCACTTGAATGAGGCACTCTTGGCTGATGCCATTGCCACCACAGCAGGAGCATGTGTAGGTGCATCCACCACAACCACCTACGTGGAATCCGCAGCAGGTGTTGGTGAAGGTGGCCGCACAGGTCTCACCTCGTTCACCATCGCCATACTCTTCCTCGTGGCTTTGTTCTTCTCACCCCTCTTCCTGGCCATCCCATCAGCAGCCACCAGCCCAGCCCTGATTATCGTCGGTCTGATGATGTTCATGCGTGTGGTTCACATCGACTTCAACTCCTATGAGGAGGGTCTTCCAGCCTTCATCACGCTGTTCTCGATGGCAATGGCAAGTTCCATCTCCGACGGTATTTTGTTAGGTATCATTTCCTACGTAGCACTCAATGCTATCGCTCGCAAGTGGAAGAATCTGAACTGGACATTGGTGATATTGGCTATCCTATTCACGGCCAGATATGCACTACTTTAAGTTGAAAGTTGACGATTGATAGTTGATAATTCTTGAATACAACAATGGAAATAAAACCGCAACAGGGCATTTATGATGCCCGCACCTTAGGCCCCGTCAAGTTCGGCATCTTGGGCATTCAGCACCTCTTCGCCATGTTTGGCGCTACCATTCTGGTGCCTGCCATCACAGGGCTGAACGTATCCGCTACCCTACTCTTCGCTGGTATCGGCACCTTGCTCTTCCACTTCATCTCGAAGATGAAGGTGCCTGCATTCCTCGGCAGTTCCTTTGCCTTCATCGGAGGCTACATGTCCATCAAGCAGATAGGTCTTGACAAGGGGCTGCCCGAATACCTCTCGCTCGACTATGCCTGCATCGGTGTGTGCTGCGCAGGTCTCTGCTACTTTATCATGGCAGGACTCATCAAGTGGTTCGGTTCTGAACGTGTTCTTAAATACTTTCCACCTGTGGTGACAGGTCCTATGGTCATCTCCATCGGATTGTGCCTCTCAGGTTCCGCCATCTCCAGTGCCACCACCGACTGGCTCTTAGCACTCGTGGCCATCATTGTGGTCATCGTCAGCAACATGTGGGGACGAGGCATCGTACGCATCGTGCCCATCCTTTTAGGTGTCATCGCCTCATACGGATTGGCTGCATGTTTGGGACGTGTCGATTTCGCTCCTCTCAGCGAGGCGGCTTGGATTGGTCTGCCTGTAGCTCGCGAGAATACTGTGCTGGCTGTGTTTGACAATCCTGACACATCGCTCATCCTCACCAGCATCATCGCCATCATGCCTATCGCCTTTGCCACCATCATGGAGCATATCGGCGACATGTGTGCCATCTCTGGAACTGTCGGCAAGAATTTCCTCTACGACCCAGGTCTGCATCGCACACTGACTGGTGATGGTATCGCTACAGCATTGGCTTCCCTCTTCGGTGCCCCTGCCAATACGACCTATGGCGAGAACACGGGTGTGCTCAACATCACCAAGGTGTTCGATCCACGTGTCATCCGATTGGCAGCTGTGCTGGCTATTCTGCTGAGTTTCTCACCCAAGTTCGCTTGCCTCGTAGGTCTCATGCCTACAGCCACCATCGGTGGTGTGTCGCTCATCCTCTACGGCATGATTTCAGCCGTCGGCATCCGCAACATGGTCGAAGCAGCCATCGACTTCACCTCCATGCGTAACATCATCATTGCTGCCCTCATCCTCGTCATCGCCATCGGCGTGAAGTACGGAGCCAACGATTCCATCGCCATCGGCAGCATCAATCTCTCAGGATTGGCACTCGCTGCCATCGTCGGCATCCTGCTCAACGCCATTCTGCCTCACCGAGTTGATATCGACATCGAACAATACACTAATTAATAACTATCCAACAATGAAAAAATCTATTCTTTTGGCGATGACGCTCATCGCCGCCATCAGTGCCAACGCACAGAACATCCAGTTGCACTACGACTTCGGTCACAGCATCTACACCAACGAAGAAGGAGGTCGCCAGAACGTGACCATGACCCTCGAACAGTTCAAGGCTGACGAATGGGGTTCTTGGTTCTACTTTGTCGATGTGGACTTCAGCAAGAAGTTCACCGAGGGAGCCTACACCGAGGTATCTCGTGAGTTCAATCTTGGCAAGCAGTCTCCCTTCGCTGCTCACATCGAGTATGACGGAGGTCTGAACCGCTTCGGCAGTTTCCAGCAGTCAGGACTCGTTGGTTTCGCTTGGAATGGCCACTCAGCCGACTTCTCCAAGACCTACTCCTTGCAGGCCATGTACAAGCAGTTCTTCAAGAGTTACGAAAACACCAACGCCTATGCCAGCTTCCAGCTCACAGGTGTGTGGGGCATCACCTTCGCCAACAAGGCATTCACCTTCTCTGGCTTCGCAGATTTGTGGCGTGGCGAAAAAGAGTGCCGTCACGGCAAGCTCGTCTTCCTCACCGAACCTCAGTTCTGGTTCAATCTCAACACCATCAAGGGCTTGGAGAAAACCCATCTGAGCATCGGTACCGAGGTCGAAATCTCCAATGGTTTCATCTACAACACCTACAATGACAAGGAGTTCTTCGTGAACCCAACCGTAGCGCTCAAGTGGGTATTCTAAGAAATACTTTCGGCTGAATATTTTGTATCTGAAATAGAAAAGGGATGGAGAACCGTTTGATTCTCCATCCCTTTTTAGTCGGGAAGACCAGACTCGAACTGGCGACCACGCGCCCCCCAGACGCGTACGCTAACCAACTGCGCTACTTCCCGATTGATTTGTCCAGAACAAGGCGTTCTTCGAAATCGCCTGCAAAGGTAAGGCAATTTTTCGACAGTGCAAAATAAAAAGGCGATTTTTTTATCTCACCCTGCCGAAAATGCGATGGTTCATCCACCTTTTCTCCTTAGAGTGGATAGATAATTGACGAGAAATCCTTAACTTTGCACAAATTTTATTGATTATGGCGACATTTTGGACAAAAAGGAACGAAGATATCGAGGATGAAAAGACAGCAATGCCTTGGGGAGAACTCTTTGTGAAAGGCGACAGGAACATCCCTCGCAGAAGAAAATTGAAGGTGGCACTCTTTGATTTGGATGGCACATTAGTCGATACAGAAGACCAATACACCATCTTTTGGGGAGCGACGGCACGGAAATACCGTCCAGATGTGCCTCGCCTCGAATTTCTTATCAAAGGTACGACCCTCACCAACATCTTTGCGACGTATTTCCCTGACCCTCAATGGCAAAAGGACATCACCAAGGAACTGATTACCTGGGAAGCTCAGATGCGTTACGAGTTCTATCCAGGGGTTCTTCCCTTCATTAAGGATTTGAAACGAAATGGAGTGAAGTGTGCCGTAGTCACCAGCTCCGACCAATCCAAACTGGCCAGTGTCAGAAGACAGATTCCACAGTTAGACAGCCTCTTCGACAAGGTGCTCACAGCCGAAGACTTCACCGCCTCCAAGCCAGCTCCCGACTGCTATCTCTTGGGAGCCCGCACTTTCGATGCCGACATTGATGAATGTGTGGTCTTCGAGGATGCCTACACAGGTCTCCAGGCAGGCATGGCCTCCGGCATCTTCACCATCGGACTGCCCACAGGTCACACCAAGGAAGAAATCCAAGACAAATGCAACTATGTACTCAACAGCTTTGAGGGGCTGACTTTTGAGCGGCTGACCGCTCTGCTGGAAGAACAAACCCCCAGCAATTGACCCTCAGTATTCTATAACCAAGCAGAAAATTTGTTTCCCCTAAGGGTAACAAGTGTAACCCTTAAGGGAAAATCAATCCGCTTCTTGATGCTTGCCCGCTCTTGCTTCTTGCTGGCGGGTGGCTTGCTTCCTGCTCGTTGCCCGTCAACTCTCCTCAGGTGAACCAGGCAACCTTTTCCGTATGGACAGGCAAATTGTCAGACTCAGTGACTCAGAAATTCAGAATTCAGTTTTATAGGGAGAGTATCAACCCAATAAAATAGTATTAATATAATATAATATTATATTAAAATTTTTTGTCCACATCTTTACCTACTCCCCTGAAAACTGAATTCTGAATTCTGAGTCATTTTGTAAGACAAGTTCGTAAACAAACTGATTAGTTAGTCGTAAGCCCCCCCTTGGTTCCATCTTAACCTTGGTTTACAAAGCATCTTTGGGCTACTTACAAAATGTAAGCAAAATGCAATAAGGGGTGGACAAAATGGCTACCTTTGGAAGATAATTCAAAAGGTAAAGCTGGGGGAACGAATCGTTCCCTCAGGTCAGACCTGACCCGATGAAATGTCTGGTCAGCTATCGGAATGATGACCGTATGAAACGTACGGTCATCGAATCTTTATAGGGTTACTTCTTCTTTACGGGGTCGCAAGTGAGGCCGCATCCCAATCGTTTCAGAATTTTTCTATCGACTTCGCCCAACATGACCGTCGTGTGCATCTGACATCCACGCAGTTTGGGAAGCTGCTCAAGAGCACGTCGGCAGTTCTCGTCGTGTTGGGAAAGCACAGAGATAGCCACCAGCACTTCGTCTGTGTGCAGACGTGGGTTGGTGCCACGCAGATAGTCGATCTTGGTCTTCTGGATAGGTTCGATCATGCTCTGAGGGATGAGTTTGACATCATGACCAATGCCTGCGAGGTGCTTCATCACATTGAGCAGCAAGGCAGCACAGCAACCCAAGAGCGAACCCGTCTTGGAAGTGATGATGGTGCCGTCTTCCATCTCCATGGCAGCACAATGCACACCCGTCTCAGCCTTCCGTTCGTTGGCTGCCACCGTGACACGTCGATCGGCAGTGGTTATTTTAGCCTGATTGAAGAGCATCTGAATCTTGCTCACCTCATTTTCGTTGCAGGCACCATCAGCGAGTTTGTTGGTGGCATCGTAGTATCTTCGGATGATTTCATCCTTCGATGCTTGACAACACACCTCGTCGTCGCTGATGCAGAAACCCACCATATTCACGCCCATGTCGGTAGGTGACTTATAAGGATTCTCGCCATAGATGCCTTCGAAAAGGGCATTGAGCACTGGGAATATCTCGATGTCACGATTGTAGTTGATGGCCACCTTTCCATAGGCATCGAAGTGGAAGGGGTCAATCATGTTCACATCGTTGAGGTCGGCTGTGGCAGCTTCGTAGGCGATGTTGACGGGATGCTTCAGGGGGAGGCTCCACACAGGGAAGGTCTCGAACTTGGCATATCCGGCACGAATGCCACGCTTGTTCTCGCCGTAGAGCTGGCTCAAGCACACAGCCATCTTGCCACTTCCTGGACCAGGAGCTGTGATGATGACCAGCGGACGAGTCGTCTCCACATAGTCGTTCTTGCCAAAGCCCTCATCAGAGGCAATCAGTTCCACATTATGGGGATAGCCGTCAATGAGATAGTGGAAATAGGACTTGATGCCCATACGTTCGAGGCGGTGACGGAACTGGTCAGCAGCACGTTGACCATCATAGTGGGTGATGACCACAGAGCCCACATAGAAATCACGGCTCATGAACTCATCACGCAGACGCAGCACATCTTCATCATACGTGATGCCAAGGTCGGCACGCATCTTATTCTTCTCGATGTCCTCGGCACTGATCACAATCACAATCTCCAAACTATCACGGAGTTGTGCGAACATGCGGAGCTTGCTGTCGGGGTTAAATCCAGGCAATACACGGGAAGCGTGATGGTCATCGAACAGCTTTCCACCCAATTCGAGGTAGAGTTTGCCATCGAACTGGGCGATACGTTCACGGATGTGTTCCGACTGAATCTTCAGGTATTTCTCATTATCAAATCCTATCTTCATAATGCATTGTATTTATTTCGGCTGCAAAGGTAATAAAAAGTTGAAAGTTGAAA
>JAFZVN010000048.1 GCA_017617805.1 Bacteroidaceae bacterium
CTACGAATTTCACGAAGGCCATCCGGACGGTTCGTGAAATTAGTAGCCGCTTGCGGCTTCGAGCAATAAGAAAATCTGTCCGCATGGCTTCGTTTCTTTCGTGAAATTTGTGTTAAAATGAACATACGAAACTTGAATTATATTAGATTTTGTGAGATTTGACCGATGGTCTTCCTCCTTCGCACCTCGGCCATTCAAGCGAGCTTGATGGCTCTCGGTTTGTCGTCGGTTTGAGGTCGAAGGCCGACCCCTCTTATCTTTTGGGTCGCCTCGGCGAGTCATCGAGTTCTACTCCCGTTGAACGTAGAGAGGTGGGATGTCGCGGCGGATGACGAGCTGCCAAGCACCACAACCGTCGGGATCGTAGTCCACATGATCGGTATGGTTGCCCATCACCTCAATCATGCGCTCATCGATGGGTTGGCCCCTGTGACGGAGCGTCACCTTGAGGCACTTTGGCGAGGTAGCCGCAGAGCACTGGCAGGGGCAGTCCTTCAACTCGCCCACGGCTATCTTCACCAGCGCCTCCACGATGCGCAACGGCTCGGGGTCGGGCTGCTCGGCGATGACGCGGCGCACGAACGTCAGTGCGTCCTCGTCGCCCAATGGGCTGTAAGTTCTTTCGTCGTCTATCATTGTATTATTATTTTTGTTACTCAACTCCTTATCTTTAGTTTTAGCTTTTTATCCATGCTGTCACGCTCATGCCCATGCGCTGGCGGAAGGCGGTGTGGAACGAGAGGTAACTGCGGTAGCCGCAATCGTGGGCCACCTCGAAGATGGTGGCTGGACGCCCTGCCGCCACAGCCTCGCGGTAGAGGCTGACGAAGTGGTCGATGCGCAGGCGGTTGATATAGGCGTTGTAGGTGTCATCGTGCTCGGCGAACCATGCGCTGAGGGCCTCGCGGCTCATGCCGACGGCCTCGGCCAGCTCCGACAGCGTGAGGTCGTACTGCAGATAGAGCTGCTGCTGCTCGCAGTAGAGGAGAAGAGCCTCCTCTATCCCCGACAGGCCAACCCCGACAGACCCACCCCCTTGCCCCTCCCTGTGAGGGAGGGGAGTAGATAGTTCTTCCGCTTGCTTGCCATCTGTCTGCCTGTTGTTGGGGTGACTACTCCCCTCACTCATAGGGAGGGGCTGGGGGTGGGTCTGCTGGGTAAGGGGGAGGGTCTGCAGACTCTCTACTCTCCAGAGCAGGAAGACCACGATGACGAGCGTCTCTATCTGTGCCAGATACTCCTTGACCATCTCTCCCGGATTGGTGAAATAAACCTCATAGACAACTAAAAGGACGGCAGCGAAGGCGAGGCTCTGCCACACCTCCTTGTGCTCCAGGTCGGCATAGTTCTGGCGCAGCCACTGGCCATACTGTATCAGGGCGTAGATATAATATACGACAAAGACAATCATGACAGCTACCTGCCAATAGGTGGTCAGGTCAAAGCCGTAGAACTCGCTGTGCGTTGCAATGCCCACGGCGGCAGACACGACGATAGGCACTTGCGTCAAGATCCACGGCCAGAGTCGTCGGCGGCGGTCCTGCAACAGGTGCAGCAGCATGGCCATCACGAGCGGCACGAGCAGGACGTGGTCGAGCGCGATAGCCACGATGTTGCGCACCAGACGGTCGTCGGTCAGCCAATAGACGCCCAGCACGTACCACCATGCGTGGCTCAGTGCCGCCATCAGGAAGAAGGCTGCCGTCCATTGGCGCAACGCCCTCGGCGGCGTGATGTCGGGCAGGATGCCGTTGCTGCGCCTCAGCCACAGATACAGCCCTGCCACTACGGCCAGCATGGCAATGCCACCGTAAAGCAAGAGAAATAGACTGTCTTGAATGCTCTGTTGCGCGTACATAACTTATAATATTTCATTTTTCACTCTTCACATACCCCTTCTGGGTGATTTCCCAGATTGATCAGATTCTTCTAATCCTCTTAATCCTCCTAATCTACCGCGAAGCGGTGTAGTGAACTACGCCGATAAATCGGCAGATTTGAAGATTTTGAAGATTTTTTTCATCTGCTTCATCGCTCGCGAAGCGGGCTAGTTTGATTAAATTATTCATTTTTTAATTTTTCCTTCCTGTATTCCGCTGGTGTCATACCGAAGCGGGCCTTGAAGTCGTGGTAGAAGGTGGTGGTGCGCTGGTAGCCAGAGGACTCGCCCACTTCGACAAACGACATCGAGGGTCGCTCCACAATCAGGCGGCAGGCATGGTCGAGGCGGCAGTTGCGCACGAACTCGGGCAGCGACTGACCGCCGCCTTGAGCAAAGACCGCACCCACACGGGCAGCTGAGAGCGAGAAATGCTTCATGACGGCAGAACGGTTGAAGTCGGACCAGCGGTACAGCTCCTGCTCACGGACCACCTTTGTGATATATTGGAACAGCTCTTCGTCGGTCATCCCGCTCAGGTCTTCTTGTATCTTCGTCTTCTTGTCTCCTTGTCTTCCCGTATTCTTGTCTTCCTGATTTCCCTCATTCTCGTCTTCCAGTCTCCTCTTCTTCTCTTCTTCCTGTCTTCTTGTCTTCTCGTCCTCCAGCTTCTTCTCTATATTCGTCAGCCGTTGAGCTATTGTCTCCATTTCCCGTATGGCAGCATCCCGCTGCTTACGAAGAGAGTAAGCAATCGCCCAGGCCGCTCCTATAGCGACCAGCACAAAACTGGTGATGATGAGAATATACTCCATAGGTTGTCGTTAATTTCCGACTCCAAAGTTAGACATATATTCTCACCCATACAATAGGCAATACAAATGAGCAATCCGTCACGAACAAATGAGCAATGTCTGTGACAAATTAACAATAGTGCAACTGGGCTAAATGGTTAAAAAAGTGGACTTTTACTGTCGGCGGTACTCAGTAGGCGAGAGATTGAAACGTGTTTTGAAGTCGTGGTTGAAGGTGGTGGCGCGACTGAAACCAGATGCAGCGGCCACGTTGGTCACCTTCATGTCGGTGGTCTTAAGCAGGATGCAGGCATGCTCCAGACGGCAGTCGCGGATGAAGTCGGCCACGGAACTGTAGTCGCTGCCCTGGGCAAAGGCACTGCCCACCTGTGCGACGCTCAGGTTGTAGCGGTTGCAGACAGCCTGG
This sequence comes from Bacteroidaceae bacterium, assembly GCA_017617805.1. GTDB lineage: Bacteria > Bacteroidota > Bacteroidia > Bacteroidales > Bacteroidaceae > Minthosoma. The sequence goes on from JAFZVN010000048.1 coordinate 3,101, forward strand.
CGGTCGAACATCGGGTCGAGATAGAGCTTGTTCTCGCGGATGTCGTCGCAGAGGTGCAGGAAGAGTTCCCCGTCCGACAGGGTCTTCAACTCGGCAGGTGCGGACGATGGATTCTCCGGCGACGGACGACGGATGGCGTTTTGCAGCTGCACGAACCGTTCCTTGTACTCGATGGCCTCGTCGATCAGGCGCACCAGACCGCGGTTCTTCTCATTGACAATGCGCTTCTGGTAGAAGATATAGAGGGCGGCCACGAGGACAATGAGCAGTCCTGCGGCCAGCGCAATGTTGATGATATGCGAGCGTTGGGCCTCGGCTTCCTTCTCCTGAATTTCGAGTTGCTGCTCCTGTGCATGGTAGCGGGCAGCATAGTCGTGAGCCTCGCTGCGGTGCAGGCTGTCGCTGACCGCCTTCGAAAGATTTGCATAGCGCGTCTGATAGTCGAGTGCCTCTACAATACGTCCCTTGTCACGGGCAGCAATGGCACGGGAGCGGAGGATGACGGCATAATCCTCATTGAGCGTGTCGCCAGCCATTCGGTGCTCCACCTCGTCATACGTCGCCAGCGCCTCGTCGTACATGCCCAGCGCCATCTGCGCAGGGGCGATCATGCGGCGGGCAGCGAAAGTCTTGCCGTAGTCGGTCTGGTCAAAAAGCGCAAGACACTCCTTCGCTTTTTCCTTTTCACTTTTCACTTTTAACTTTTCACTTAGCATTGCGTACGCATGCGCCAAAAATCCCCAAGCCTGTGCCCGACTGAAGTCCAGATAGCGGTCTCGGTCGCTGGGATTGTCGCTCCACGAGAGGCGGTAGCTGTCCTCGGCATAGTCGTTGGCATGTTGCTCGTAGTGGTCGAGGCGGTCGAGGATGCGCTGCCCCAGGGTGATGACCTCGTCGAAGCGGTGCAGGTCGCTGAGTGCATTGATCTTACGCTTGCAGGCCACGATGAAAGCATCCATTCGGTCGATGCTGCCGGGGCTGTCGAGATGGCCGATGGCCTCGTCGAGTTTCTGAAGCCCCTCGTCCACCTGCCCCAGACTGGTCATCACATAGCCTATGTCGGCCTCGGTGCGCCAGCGTTCATTTTCCAAACCCTGCTGCTGACAGAGTTCGGCCTTCTGTGTGGCCCAGCGCAGATACGCCTCGTTGTCGTGCTTGGCACGGGCAGTGGCGATGAGCAAGTCGAGGACGTTCTCCTGCTCCGTCGGCTCGGTGCGCACGGAGTCGTGTTCGAGCAAATCCTGGCAGATGGTGATGGCAGAGTCCAGCCGCAGCTCCTCGAGCGACTTGCAATAGATCTTGGCACGGATGAACTGGCCGCGATACTCGCTGATGTTACCCAACAACAGCGCAGAGTCGAGCAAGGTCAAAGCCCGATCAGGATTGGTGGCGTAAGTGACCAGTATGGAGTCCTGTTGGTAAGGCGTATTGCCCAAATGAGGCAATTGTCTTACAGGCTTGCCGTCACCACAGCTCCCCAGCCCCAACACTATACCTATTAAAATAATGTATAACCGCAATTTCATAAAACCTAATTTTGCCTGCAAAGGTAAAACATTTTTTTGATTCTGAACGCGATTCCCACCGAAAACCGGTTCACTATTCACTTTTCACTTTTTATGTTTCTTGGGAAGCAGGTAATTTCGGAACAAAAGCGACAGATTTATCCATAGAATCATCATGAGTGCATGTTTTTTGACAAAAAAATGGGGGAGACTATTCGAGTTTGATTATTTTTGACTAATTTTGCATCCTAGAGTAATATAGGCAAACTATGACTAAGAAGTATGATTTCCTCATTATCGGCTCTGGTGTGGCTGGTATGAGTTATGCCCTGAAGGTGGCTGAGGCAAAGAAGGGCAAGATTGCCATCATCTGCAAGACCACCCTCGAAGAGGCGAACACAGCGAAGGCGCAAGGAGGTATTGCGTCAGTGACTAACCTGCTGGTCGATAACTTCGAGAAGCACATCGAGGACACCATGATTGCGGGTGACTGGATCAGTGACCCTGAGGCGGTGAAACAGGTGGTGATGGGCGGTCCTGCTGGCATCAAGGACTTGGTTCGCTGGGGTGTGAACTTCGACAAGAAGGAGGATGGCACGTTCGACCTGCATCGCGAAGGAGGACACTCTGAGTTCCGCATCTTGCACCATGCTGATGATACGGGTGCTGAGATTCAGCGTGGTCTGATTGAGGCGGTGAAGAAACATCCTGACATTGAGGTGCTGGAGCATCATTTCGCTGTGGAAATCATCACACAGCACCACTTGGGCATCCGTGTGACACGTCGTACACCCGACATCGAATGCTTTGGTGCGTATGTGCTGAATCCCAAGACGGGCAAGATTGACACTTATCTGTCGAAGGTGACGCTGATGGCTACAGGTGGTACTGGCGCTATCTATGCCACCACTTCTAACCCCAACATCGCTACAGGCGACGGTATCGCGATGGTGTATCGTGCCAAGGGCAAGGTGAAGGACATGGAGTTTGTGCAGTTCCATCCAACGGTGCTGTTCAACCCTGCTGAGACCCATCCTGCCTACCTCATTACGGAGGCGATGCGTGGTTATGGCGGCATCTTGCGTCTGCCTAATGGTGAGGAATTCATGCAGAAGTATGACGAACGTCTGTCATTGGCTCCACGTGATATTGTGGCTCGTGCCATCGATAATGAAATGAAGATTCATGCGCTTGACCACGTATGTCTGGACGTGACTCATAAAGACCCTGAAGAGACGAAGCATCACTTCCCCAACATCTATGCGAAGTGTCTGAGCATCGGCATTGACATCACGAAGGACTACATCCCTGTGGCACCAAGTGCTCACTACATGTGTGGTGGCATTCAGGTGGATTTGGACGGACAGTCGAGCATCAAGCGGCTCTATGCTGTGGGCGAATGTTCCTGCACAGGTCTGCATGGTGGCAACCGTTTGGCTTCCAACTCGCTCATCGAGGCAGTGGTGTATGCGGATGCAGCTGCGAAGCATTCCTTAGAGGTGATTGACCAATATGAGTTCAACGAGAAGATTCCTGCTTGGAACGATGAGGGCACGATGACCAACGAGGAGAAAGTGCTCATTGCACAGGACGTGAAGGAAGTGGGACAGATCATGTCCACCTATGTGGGCATTGTGCGTTCCGATCTGCGTCTGCACCGTGCTTGGGAACGTCTTGACCTGCTCTACGAGGAGACGGAACACCTCTTCAAGCGTGTGAAACCAACCCGCGACATTTGTGAACTCCGCAACATGATCAACGTGGGATACCTCATCACCCGTCAAGCCCTCGAACGCAAAGAAAGCCGTGGTCTCCACTACACCGTGGACTACGCAAAACATGCATTAGACAAGAAATAGAATCATCCTTTTCAACACGAATTACACGAACAAATACGAACTATACAGAATGGAGTTCTTGATGACACAAAGTGCCTGCTGCACAACGAATTTCACAAAACCATGCGGAATGTCAACAAACCGAATGGTTCGTGAAATTCGTTGTGCAGTAGGCACACTTCGAGAAATAATAGCTATTGAGGAGTTTCGTTTCTTTTTTGTGAAATTCGTGTTAAAATGAACAAGTGAGTTCTTTATAATAAGATCTGAGCAAGACACATTAGATGTAAAATGAACAACCTCATATTCAAGGAAGAAAGTTATGCCATTATAGGTGCTGCATTAGAAGTCCACAAACAACTTGGATGCGGGTTTGTAGAGAAGGTGTACCAAGATGCACTCGAAATAGAGTTTGAATTAAGAGGAATACCTTTCAAAAGAGAAAAGCATCTACCTGTTTTCTACAAAGGGAAGCAAATTAAGCATGACTTTTTCGTTGATTTCATTTGTTATGACAAAATTATCATAGAATGCAAGGCTGTGTCAGAGATTCTTGATATACACAAAATCCAGACTCTGAATTACATCAAAATTAATAATTTGAGATTGGGAATAATTATCAATTTTAGTAACCAAAGTTTAGAACATAAAAGAATAGTAAATTAGACATGAAAAAGTTACTTTCACTTTTAGTTTTTAGTTTTTCATTTTTCATTTCCGTGCAGGCACAGGATATGAGCATTCCGATGGATTCGGCAGTGCGAAAAGGTGTGCTGCCCAACGGATTGACCTACTACCTGCGCCATAATGAGTGGCCAGAGAAACGTGCGTTCTTCTATATCGCCCAGAAGGTGGGTTCGATTCAGGAGGAAGAGGATCAGCGTGGTTTGGCACACTTCTTGGAGCACATGTGCTTCAATGGTACCACTCATTTTCCAGGTGACCACCTGAAACAGTATCTTGAGACCATTGGCGTGAAGTTCGGTGAGAATCTCAATGCCTACACCTCGTTCGACGAGACTGTCTATAATATAGATAATGTGAACGTGGAGACCCCTGGGGCACTCGACTCCTGTCTGCTCATCCTCCACGACTGGAGCCACGACCTGTTGCTCGAAGGCACTGAGATTGACAAGGAACGTGGTGTCATCAACGAGGAATGGCGTTCGAGAAGCTCTGCCATGATGCGCATGTATGAGAAAGCGCTTCCTGAGGTTTATCCTGGCAGCAAGTATGGCGAACGTCTGCCTATCGGTACGATGGATATCGTGATGAACTTCCCCCATGACGCCCTTCGCAGCTACTATCGCAAATGGTATCGTCCTGACTTGCAAGCCATCGTGATTGTGGGTGACATCAATCTCGACGAAATGGAGCAGAAGATTCAGAATGTTTTTGCTGACATCCAGCCTGCTGCTCCTGATGCAGCCAAGTTTGAGTACTATCCTGTGCCCGACAATGCGGAACCTATCGTTTCCATCAACAAGGACAAGGAGCAGCGCAGCAACTCCATCAACTTGATGTGGAAGACAGAACCTTTCCCACGTGAGATGAAGTCGAACATTGCCTACCCAGTCATCAACCTTGTCACCAATGCGATGGCAAGTATGTTTGGCGAGCGTATCCACGATATCCTCCAGAAGGAGAATGCACCATTCCTGGGTGCCAGCTTCGGTTATGGTGACTTCTTCGTGTCGAAGACCAAGGCTGCCTATAGCGCTGGTGTGGCTTGCGATGACAACAAATATGAGACGGGCTTGAAAGCACTCTACCGTGAGATTCTCCGTGTGAAGAAACATGGCTACACAGCCGCTGAGTACGAACGCTTCAAGTCGGAATACCTCTCACAGCTCGAAAGTGCTTACCTCCATCGCGACAAGATTCAGAGTGGTAGCTTTGTGAATGAGTGTGTACGCAACTTCATCGACAACGAGCCGATGCCTGGCATCGAGTGGGATTATACAACCATGAACCAGATCGTGCCACTCACCTCGGTCGATGCAGTCAACCAGTTCGTGCAGCAAATGCCTGACAGCAATTTTGTGGTGATTATGTTTGCCGCTGACAAGGAAGACAACATCCTGCCCACCAAGGAAGACATCTCCCGTTGGATGGCTGAGGTGGAGGCTGAGGACATCGAGCCTCTGAAGGAAGAGGTGAACACCGATCCCCTCATTGCCAAGATGCCAAAGCCTGGCAAGGTGAAGAAAATCCAGGATGACAAGTATGGTGCCAAACTCATCACGCTGAGCAATGGCATCAAGGTACATGTGAAGAAGACCAACTTCTCGCCCAACCAGATCAGCCTGAGTGGACATAGCTGGGGTGGCACATCGCTCTACAGCATGGACGAATTTGACCAGACGGAGAATATCGGTTGGGTGAGCGTAGGTGGCATAGGAAACTTCAGCGCCACTGAACTCAGCAAGAAACTGGCTGGTATTCAGGCTTCGGCTGGCACCTATGTCAGTGCAGAGAGCGAAGGCGTGTCTGGCGGTTGTGTGAAGAAGGACTTCGAGACGATGCTCCAGCTTGTGTATCTCAACTTCACAGCTCCTCGCAAGGACATCGAGGCTTACAACTCAGCCATCCAGCGCAGCAAGGCCAATATGAAGAATCAGGAGCTGCAACCAACGACTGCCCTGCAAGACACCATTGCTAAGGTCGTTTACAACAATCACAAACGTGCACTCCGCACCAAACCTGAGGATCTCGACAAGATCAACTACGACCGCATCATCGAAATCCAGAAGGAGCGTTTTGCGGATGGCGATGATTTCGAGTTCTTCATTGTGGGTGACTGCGATGCTGACACCATTGCACCACTCTTGGCAAAGTATCTTGGTGCCCTGCCTACGAAGAAAGGTTCGGAAACCTATAAGGTCATCGACTTCAAGATGGCGGATGGCATCCACACCAACGTCTTCGAAAAGCATCAGGAGACCCCAAGTGCCATCGTGCTCTTCCTCTATCATGCGCCAATGAAACGTACCCTCAAGAATGTCCTCACCGTCAGCATGCTCGACCAAGTGATGGACATGATGTACACCGAATCTGTGCGTGAGGACGAAGGTGGTGCCTATGGTGTGCCTGTCAGTGCAAGTCTCAGCCGTTATCCACAGGAAGAGGCTGTTGTGCAGATTCAGTTGCCCACCGCTCCTGAGAAGCGTGAGAAAATGACGGCTATCGTCTATCAGGGTGTGGAGAAAATGGTGAACGAAGGTCCAAAGGAAGAGGATGTGCAGAAGGTGAAGGAGTACATGCTCCGTTCTCACGAGGAATCCCTGAAGCAGAACGGCTACTGGATGGGTGAGATGATGAATTACGTGCTCTATGGCGAGGACAATGATGCTGTCTATGTAGAGACCGTCAATAGCATCACAGCCTCCGACATCCAGGAAGTGGCCCGCCAGATCTTCAAGAGCGGCAACCGCATCGAGGTCGGCATGACCAGTCCGATTGAAGAGACTCAGCAGTAATAATTTAGAATCCATAGAAATAGAAAAGAATAGCCATCCAGTCTGTTGTACCACACACATGCTGGATGGCTATCATAAAATGAAACATGAAGAAAAAGATACTTTCACTTTTCGCTTTTAGTTTTTCGCTTTTAGTTTCCTTCGCGCAAGACCCAATACCCGTACCTTTGGTACCTGTAGCGAACACAGGCGGCACCACCCAATCTGATTCTGCCTTCATCGACTCCATCCTCAAGAGTCCACTTGACAGCAACGGTGGTATGGAGGGAACGGTCAACTCCCAACTGTCAACTGTCAACTCTCAACTCTCAACTGTCAAACTTTCCCTCGACCAACTCGCTCGTGAGGCTGACCGTGCGCCCTTCACTGCAGGCATCTGTGTGTGGGACTTGACGGATGACACTTTCTTCTGGGGCTACAACAACCATAAGGTGCTGCGTCCTGCTTCCACCCAGAAGGTGCTCACAGCTATCTCAGCCCTCAGTGTCATTGGTGCTCAGCACACCATCAACACGCGCTCCTACTACACAGGCAGCATTGCGGCTGATGGTACCCTTCAAGGCGACATCTATGTGGTGGGCGACTTCGACCCCATGTATTCCCATGCAGACCTCAAGGAATTGGCTCGTGCCATCCGTGACCTCGGCATCAAACGAATCAGCGGAAAGATATATGGCGACTCCAGCATGAAGAACGCAGACCTCTATGGCAATGGTTGGTGCTGGGACGATGTGCCCTCCAAGTACGAGCCTTACCTTTGTGCCCTGATGGTGGAACGTGGCAGGGAATACCCCAACTTTGGCACCTATTCCAAGAATGCCTCTTTCCATCCTGCTGCCCACTTTGCCTATGCCTTAGGGCAGGAACTGAAGAACTTAGGCATTACAGGCACCAGTGCGAATGTCGTTCCCTACGGCACAAAGGACTACACCTCTGGGGGTCGTAACTTCCACACCACCACACGCACCATCGAACAAGTGCTCCAGCGCATGCTCAAGAACTCCGACAACCTCCATGCTGAGGCAGTATTCTTCCAGCTGGCTAATGCGGCTGTGGCGAAACGTTGTTCGTGGAAAGACGGAGCCAAGCAGGTGGAGAACATCCTGCGCAGGGCAGGAGCATCCCTCACAGGCATCGAAGTGGCAGATGGCAGTGGTGTGTCGCTCTACAACTATGTGACAGCTGATGCCCAAGTGGCGATGCTGCGATATGCTTTCCAGAATCCCAGCATCTATCAACCCTTCTACAATGCACTGCCCATTGCTGGTGTGGATGGTACCCTCGACGAACGTATGCAGACAGGCAATGCCTATCGCAATGTTCGAGCCAAGACTGGAACCCTCGAAGGAGTCATTGCCCTCTGTGGCTATGTGACAGCCTCCAATGGTCACCAGCTCGCCTTCTCCATCCTCATCAATGGCACCCTCTCCTCCAAAGATGCTCGTGCCTACCAAGATCGCTTCTGCCAGGCATTGGCACAATAAAAGCAACAAGAACATCGTGGTGCAATTGCGGATAGCCTTGTTTGTTGGAAAAGAATGAATTATTCGTAACTTTGTGGCACAATTAATCACTATGCATTCGATTTTCACCATCCTCACCCTGTTCCTTTCTCTCTCCCTCTCTGCCCAGAGCCTCACCCGAGCACAGGCAGAGCAGGAGGCACAACAATTGGCTGCCCAATGGAAGGAGGGCATCCGCAACAAGTATCAACTGGCGTGGCAGAACCACACCCTCATCCTCGGCAGCAAAATCATGCCTTTTTGGTACACCACCTATGGTACCCAACCTGCTGATGGCTATAGTCTCTTCATCTCCCTGCATGGAGGAGGCAATGCTCCAGCCCAACTCAACGACAGTCAGTGGGAGAATCAGAAGAGGCTCTACCATCCTGAGAACAGCGTCTATCTCGCGCCTCGTGCCCCCTATAACGACTGGGACATGTGGTTCAAGCCAGACCTCGATGGCTTCTATGCTGCCTTGATCCAGATGTGTGTTGCGAACTTAGACGTCAATCCTGACAAGGTCTATCTCATCGGCTTCTCGGCTGGTGGCGATGGTGTATGGCGCATGGCTCCACGCATGGCCGACACTTGGGCTGGTGCCTCGATGATGGCAGGACACCCTGGGGATGTGTCGCTCCTGAATCTCCGCAACACTCCCTTCATGGTGTGGTGTGGTGCCCTCGATGATGCTTACAACCGCAATAGAGAATGTACTTCTCGAGGACATGAACTCGACTCGCTTCAGAAAGCAGACCCCCAGGGCTACATGCATGAGACCCACATCGTGGAAGGTAAATCGCACTGGATGGATCTTGAAGATGCTGCTGCTCTGCCTTGGTTGCAACAATACCGTCGCAACCCTTATCCTACTCATATCGTCTGGCAACAGGAAGAGGTCACCCATCCTCACTTCTACTGGCTCACTGCCCCAGAAGACCAAATTCAACGTGGCAAAACCGTGCGTCTCACACTCAAAGGCAACATGGTCGATATCCAACAGTGCGACTACACCCAACTCACCCTCCATTTCAACGATCAGATGGTCAACCTCGACAAGCCCATCACCATCCGCATGAAGGGTAAGATTCTCTTCAAGGAGAAACTTCCACGCACTGTGGAGAACATGAAAACGACCCTCTCTCAACGGAATGACCTCAGCTACATGTTCCCAGCACAAGTCACCATCTCAACCTTATAGCTTGTAGTGAAAACAGCTCTGCGTGGATGCCGAGCCCGAGGAAAAGAGGTCTTTGAGGAACTATTTTATCCTTAATTGGGTTAATTCGGGTGTTTCTTGTAATTTTTTTTCCTTTATATTTGAGGCTGATAAATTATTTTCATAATTTTGTGCCACGAAAAGGTTATGTACTTCTAATGATAAAGTTAATAAAATGAGAAAAAATTTTTTAATCTTATTTGTGAACCTGCTGGTTTGCTGTTCTGTGGCGATGGCACAAGGTGCATCCAAGAGTAATTTGCAGACTCGGGCAGAGAATGAGTATGAGAGTGGCAATTTGATTGCTGCTCGTGCGCTGTACATCAAGGCTTTTGAGGACTATGTCAACAAAGGTCAGATGCAGCAGGCTGTGGAATGTGGTGTGAAGGGCAATGCGCTGTATTACGCCAAGGAGAATCTCTACAAGGAGGCTTTCGACTTGTTGCGTCGCATTGACCAGACCATCGAAGCGAAAGGGCAGGGGAGTGCTAAGGCTGCGATGCACTATCTGACCTCGAAGGAGCGTTTTCAGATGTACATGAAAATGCGGAAGAGTGCCAGCATCGTGGAGCAGTTGGGTAATATGGAGAAATTTGCCAATGCTTCGGGTGATGAGAACTTGAAGAATGACTTGCTTTACAACAAGACCATTTATTACTATACCTTTGGACTGAATGATAAGGGTAATGCCGCCTTCAAGGAGATGGCTGCAAGACTGACGGCTTCGAAGCAGTATGGCAAGGTGGATGAGGTCTATCAGACGCTGATTGCCAATGGACGCAAAAGCAACAGTGCGAGCTTGGTGGCAGAGAGTTACAAGAGCTATTTGGCTTGGAAGGACTCTGCCAATGCTTTGGCACTGGCTGATACGGTAGGTGTGTTGAAGAAGCAGATTGCCGATGACGAGGCCATCATCGAGGAGAAGGACAGTTCGCTGACGGCACGTCAGGCTGTGATTGTGGGTCTTGGCATCTTGGCTGCTGTGCTGGCAGCTGTTTTGGTGTTGGGTGCTCTGATGTTGATACGCTCTATCTACCTGACTCGCAAGCAGAAAAAGACCATCCGACAGTTGAACGAGAACAATGCTCAGCAAGCCAAGTTCATCAGCAATATCTCCGCTCAGTTGGCACCTACTTTGCAGAAGTTAGATAGTCGCACCCCAGAGGTGAAGGCCTTGCTGGACTTCTCTGACCATATCCAGACATTGTCCAACCTGGAGAACCAGACAGGTGACGTAGAACGTGAGGAGACACCATTGGCTTCGTTCTGTGAGGAACTGGTGGGAAAGATTCAGAACAAGGTGAAAACAGGTGTGGCACTGAAGGCTGATGCGCCCAAGATGACGGTGAACATCAACAAGGAATATGTCTCACACATTCTGCTGCATCTGCTGACCAATGCCGCTAACTTCACCCCAGAGGGTGGACATATCACGCTGGAATACAAGAAGAGAGGTGCGCACAAGCATCAGTTCCTCGTGTCGAACACAGGTAGCTCCATTCCAGAGGAACAACGTGAGGAGGTGTTCAAGCCTTTCCGTGAAGTCCGTGACCTCACCAAGGGTGATGGTCTTGGACTGCCTATCTGCAAGCAGATGGCCATGAAGATGAATGGCGACCTTGAGATTGACCCCGCCTTCACCAAAGGTGTCCGCTTTGTGCTGAACCTGGTGGATTGAAACAGCGTGTGCCAAACAAAAAAGGGAGAGCTCCATTGGAAGCTCTCCCTTTTTATGATGATGAAAATATGTCTTATACCAAATGACGGATAAGTTCTTCTTTGTCGCCACAAAGCATATCGATGACAGGAATCTCAATCATGGTGTAGGCACCTGGCTGCTGCTTGAGGGAGGCACGAGCCACGTTGACGAGCACCTGAGCCGTGAGGGCTGGGTTGTTGATCTTCATGTCGAACTCGAAGAGCTGGTTGTGGGTCTTGCCACTAACACCCTTACGGACAAGATTGACACCATGACCTACATCGTTGAGAGCATCGACACAAGGAACCTGCTGAACGTGCGTCTCGTCGTTGACGAAGTAGGGGTCTGCCTTGATGGCTGCCTCAACCGTCTTGAAGTCGGCACCTTCCTCGAGTTCCACATACACCATGCGGCGATGAATGCCTGTGCCCACTGGAATGGTCATGGAGAGTGCATCCTTGACGCCCTCGATGGCACGAACGGCTACGGAGTGACCCATAGAACGGCCTGGTCCAAAATTGGTGTAGCTCACACCCTTGGGGGCAAGACTTTCCATGAGAGAACGGACGATGGAGTCAGAACCTGGATCCCAACCTGCAGAGATGACGCTGACAGCGTTGTTGGCCTTGGCTACAGCATCGAGTGAACGGCGCAAGTCCACAATCTGAGTGTGGATGTCGAAGGAATCGACCGTGTTAATGCCGAGTGCGAGGCACTGCTTGGCATATTCTTCCACCTTACGTGTGGGAGTAGCGAGGATAGCCACCTGCACGTCCTTCAGTTCGGTGATGTTCTTGACTACTGGATAGTTGGCCAGTTCGGCAGGTTTGTTGGTGTCGCCATTGCGACGAACCACACCTACGCATTCCATGTCCTCAGAGGCTTCAATGGCTTCGAGGGCATATTTACCGATATTGCCATAACCTACGATGGCTGCACGAATCTTTTTCATTGGATTGTGTTTGTTATGAAATGAAAAAGGAAAAGAGAAAAGTGAAAAATCTGCTACCGCAGCCGTTTCGCCAACAAGTGACGCCCAAGTGCAGTAGCAAATTTTTCACTTTTCATTTTTCACTTTTGCTTAAAAGTTATTGTTCAGGTTCTTCCTCAGCCTCCTTGATGCGAGCACCCATGATGAGGTAAGCAGTAGGAGCAGCGATGAACAGAGAGGAACTTGTTCCGATGATGACACCCAGCATCATGGCGAATGCGAAGGCACGGATGCTGTCGCCGCCAAGCACGAAGATAACCAACAGCACGATGAACGTAGAAACGGAGGTGTTGATGGTACGTGCGAGAGTGCTGTTCAAGGCATCGTTGAAGATGCGCTGACGGTCACGCTTTGGATAGTTCTTAAAGACTTCACGGATACGGTCGAAGATGACCACCTTGTCGTTGATGGAGTAACCAATCACCGTCAGGATAGCACCGATGAACGTCTGGTCAACCTCGAGGGAGAATCCAATCCATCCGTAGCAGATAGAGAACATACCGATAACAAGCACTGTGTCGAGTGTCAATGCTACGATAGAACCTACAGAGTAAGCCACATTGCGGAAACGGATAAGGATATAGACGAAGATGACTACGATGGCGAAGAGCACGGAGAGGATGGCACCACGAAGGATGTCGGATGCAATGGCTGGACCCACCTTCTGAGAAGATACGATGGAACCTCCTGCACGATTGTCACGATCAAGGAAGGCTTCCTCTGTGACAGTTGCATCTACCATGCCACCATCTACGAATGCCTGATAGAGGAGTGACTCAATATTGGCATCAGCCTCTGAACTATTGTCGTTGATGTCGAAGTTGGTCGATACACGAACATTGTTGCCCTCTGTACCCAATGCGATGACAGTCACATTGATGGCCTCATCGTTCTTATTGTTAGCCTCAAACTGCTTCACAATCGCATTCTTGACAGCCTCAGGCTCCACTTGCTTCACAAATTCCACTTTGTAGTTGCGACCACCCGTGAAGTCGATGGATTGACTCAAACCACGGATACCGAAGCTAACCAGACAGATGATCAGGAAAATGCCAAAGGCAATGAAGGACTTCTTGTAGTTGCCCATGAAGTTGAACTTCGTGTCCTTCATCATGTTCTGTGAGAACTTTGTGGTGAACTTGAGGTCTTGCCACTTGCCACGGTTGAGGAAGTGCTCGTAGGCGATACGAGTCAACCAAACTGCGGTGAAGAATGAGCAGATGATACCAATCATCAGGGTTGTAGCAAAGCCCTTGATAGGACCTGTACCGAAGTTGTAGAGGATGACACCCGTCAGGATGGTCGTCACGTTAGAGTCGAAGATGGCTGAGAAAGCATTGCTATAACCAGCAGCTACAGCGGCAACGATATTCTTGCCTGAACGCATCTCTTCTTTGGTACGCTCATAGATGAGCACGTTGGCATCGACTGCCATACCAAGGGTAAGCACCATACCAGCAATACCTGACATGGTCAAGGCTGCACCCAGGGAGGTGAGGATACCGAATGAGAAGAAGAAGTTGAGCATCAGGGCGCAGTTTGCCACCATACCTTCACGCACACCATACATGAGTACCATGTAGAACATTAGCACGATGAAAGCGACAATACAAGAGATGAAACCTGCCTTGATGGACTGAGCACCGAGGGTAGGACCTACGATGTCCTCCTGAATGATGGAAGCAGGAGCAGGCATCTTACCAGACTGAAGCACGTTGGCCAAGTCCTTGGTCTCTGTGGTGGTGAAACTACCAGAAATCTGGGTGTTACCACCATCAATCTTATTCTGCACGTTAGGTGCGCTATACACAAGGTTGTCGAGCACGACAGCCACACAGTGGTTCACATTTGCCTCTGTGAGGGCAGCCCACTTACGAGCACCTTCTGTGTTCATCTTCATGGTTACGATAGGATTGCCGAACTGGTCGAACTCATCCTTTGCTTCTGTCACCACTTCACCCTCGAGAGGTGCACGACCGTTAAGACCAGTGGTACGAATGGCATAAAGCTCGAAGATTCTTCCTGCCTTGTCGTAAGATTTCACACCCCACTTGAGAGAGAGGTCGGCGGGGAAAATCTGCTTAGCCAGATCGGAATTGAGCAACTGATTGATCTCAGCTGTGTCGAGTGCCTGAGCGAAACCGACCAGACAGCCACGCTGAGCACCTGTGAGCTGGAGCATAGCGAAGAGAGGATTCTCCTTCTTTGCTGCTTCGGTAGCCTTTGCTACCTTTGCAGCAGCCTGCTCATCATTTGCATTCACCTGTGCCAACACGCTGGAACCACTCTTGGCAGAATCTGCTTTCTCTGCCACCTGCTCTGCAGCAACTGTATCAGCAGCTACAGAATCTGTAGCTTCGCTCACTGTACCACCGTTACGGAGAGCTGCATTGAGCTGTGAGAGGTAAGGAGCCACCTGAGGAGCGTCATAAGTCTCCCAGAACTCGAGGTTCGCACTACCCTGCAACAGCTTACGTACACGCTCAGGCTCCTTGATACCAGGAAGTTCGACCATGATGCGTCCGCTCTGTCCTTCAATCTTCTGAATGTTGGGCTGAACGACACCAAAGCGGTCGATACGGGTACGGAGCACGAGGAATGCGTTATCCACAGCCTCGTCCACACTCTGGCGCAACACTTTTTCCACATCAGCGTCGCTGCTGTTAGTGTTCACCTTACCCTTGAGCTGTTGGGTGGCAAAGATGGCCGCCAATGGCTTACCAGGAGCATTCTTTTTATAAGCCTTGACAAAAAGTGTGATAAAATCGCTCTGACTCTCCTGGGCTTCCTTGGCTGCTTCGTCAACAGACTTCACGAAAGCCTCGTCAGTTTTGTGGTCTGCCAATGCCTTAACAACATCAGGTACGCTCACCTCGAGGATGACGTTCATACCACCCTTCAAGTCAAGACCAAGACCGATAGCTGTCTCGCGGCAGTCCTTCAGCGTGTAGCTGCCCAAGTAAAATGGAGTCGAATTCAACGAATCCAAATACAACTCAGCTTCCTGTTCATCCATTTCTGCAGCTTTGTCCTCCACATACTTAGTGGCGACAGAGAAAGAAAGGTAGAAGAGGCAGATGAGGGTCAACGCCACTGCTAAAAACTTTACAAATCCCTTGTTTTGCATTTTTGTTGATAAATTAAAAAATTATTGATTGTTATTAAGTGCTTCTTGTCAAGTTCGCAGGCTTTCCCTTTGCAGAATAAAGCGGCATCGTATAGCCCACAAAATGCCCCAAATCTCCGCCTTTACAGGTACATTATATATATAATGTGGAGAAATCGGGACAATTCAAGGTGCAAAGGTATGTATTTTTTTACAAATAGAACGAAAAACGGAATAAAAATATTCATTTGGAAGGTCTTTAAGTCCTTCTTTTACTCGAAATTGATAAAACAATAGATGGGATAATGATCACTATCCTTTATGGAATCATCTACTTTTGCGCCATACGCCTTGATGTTCGGACTCACCAGTATGTGGTCTATTCGGAAGTACATGCCACTTCTATGGTAGCTGATGCCCGGGCCATTGCCGCTACGAGTGTAGGCATCATCCAATACCTTTGTCAAACGATGGTGAACATACGAGACAGGAGTGGCGTTGAGGTCGCCACACAGCACGAGGTACCTTCCCCTGTTTCGTTCCACAAAATCCGCCACCGAATCCACCTGCATGCCTCGAATGGAGTCATGTCCTATAATTTTCTCCGTCAAGCTCAGGTACTTCGTCTCAGAGTCGTTCTGTTCGGGATGCTGATAGTTCTTGATGATGGACTTGTAGTTTTCCTTGTCTTCGGAGCTTAATCGGTATGATTCCAGATGGTTGTTGACAACCAACAACGTGTCCTCTCCAACAAGCATCTCATACACATAAGAATGGTTCGTCGTAGAGGGATAGTTAATCTTTTCCACCGATTCAATCGGGAACTTCGAGAAGCAGGCGATATAGTTGTCCGTCTCCAGTTCATAATAATGATACGGATAGATCACGGAAATTCTGTCAAGAGCATTGTCCACCACCGCTTTCATCGCCTCCTGCAAGCAGATGACATCCGCACCACTCTCCATCAGATACTTCAAGATGGGGTTTTCTTCCCATTCCAGTGGTTTATTCATGCCAAATGCCTCCACATTGTACGACAGCACCTTGATGCTGCCTGTTGGAGGTTCACTCGGGAAATTGACAGGAAAGTATGCCCTCACGCTGCTGGTACACAAGACCATGCCCACCAATGGGAGCAACACCATTTTCCATTTGAATATCAGCCAGAAGAACACGAAAAGCACGTTTGCTGTCAGGAACACAGGGAACATCAATCCGAAGTACGACCATTGGGGCGCGTCCTGCGGAGGTAGGCAAGAGGTGTAAGCACAAAAATTCATTGCCGCAATCATCAACAGATTAACGGCAATGAAAATGGCCAATGGAATTTTCTTGAGTAGCTTCATTCCTCTCCCCTCATTCTTTTGCTTGCATTGAAAAGCGTCGCCTTTTCACTGTCAGACAAATTCTGATAGCCGTTCTTGCGGATTTTATCCAAGATGCGATCTATCTCCTCATTGTCTTGTACTTTTTTGCGATTATATTCATGGTCGGCATAATTGGTTTCACGCACATTGGTCACCCGCATCTTAGGTGTACGCTTGCCACCAAAGCCTTTCTTCAACTTATCCCAAAGTCCCTCTTCTTTGTCGTAATGGGAAGAATTATAGGAAGAAGTGGCATTTCTGTAATATCCTCCTCCTTGCTGTGTTTGATTCTTTTGCTGCATGTGCCATACAAAGAGGATGATAGCACCTACCAAGATGCCACCTAAATGAGCAAAGTGTGCTACACCATCAATGGAAGTAATGCCAAGATACATCTCCACCAACGTGTAGAAGCCCACCAAGTATTTCAGTTTGATGGGGAATGGGATGGGGATGATGAACAACCTTGCATTGGGGAAGAAGAAAGCCGCAGCCGCCATCACTCCATAGATGGCACCTGATGCGCCCACTAACTGAGATGGGGGGATGATGCCTAAATAGGTAATGAATTGGTTGACCAATGCGCTTCCGATACCACAGGTTAGATAATAAAACCAGAAACGGCGTGTACCCACCTGTTGCTCCACTGCATTACCAAAAATCATCAGTGACCACATGTTGAAGAACAGATGCCACCAACCACCATGCATGAACATATATGTGATATACTGATAAATGGCAAAGCCACCATATCCTATCGGATGTAGCGCATTGAAGTTGAGGAACCAATCAGTGTGTCCGTCTAAAGCAAAGAAGGGGGTGATCCAGTAAGTCAATACGTAGAACACTACATTGATAATCAAGATTACCTTGACGGAAGGAGTCATTCTCATACAATCCTTACAATTAAATAAATATAATAAGTCTCACTTTCTTAATTCGAGTGCAAAATTACGGAATTTCCGCCTATTAAAGGGCAAAATGAGTGAAAATGAATGTTTTTTTTGGTTTTTTCAACATTTTTTTGCCATTTTTATTTGTTTACGAAAATATATGCCCTATATTTGCAACAAAGTTGCTAATGGGCAACGCACAAAAGCCCTTTATGCAGGGCAAACAAGAGGTGAATTACCCAAATAACTTTATTTATAAACCTAAATTAATATTCTATTTTATGAACAAGACTGAACTCGTAGGCTCTATCGCTGCTAAGGCAGGTTTGAGCAAGGATGAAGCTAAAAAGGCTTATGATGCATGTGTTGAAGCTATTGCAGCAAGTCTCAAGGCTGGTGAAAAAGTTTCACTCATTGGTTTCGGAACATTCTCTGCTATTGAACGTCCCGCACATCAGGCTATCAACCCTGCAACGAAGGCTCCTATCTCTGTTCCTGCAAAGAAGGTGGTTAAGTTTAAGGCTGGTGCAGCCCTCGACAAAGCTATCAAGTGATAGAGATTCGAGAAATAAAAAGAAAGTGGGTGTGCCAAACATTGGCGCACCCACTTTCTTTTTCATTTCCTATTAGAAGGGAAGGTCGCTTGAGTCATCGGCTGATGTTTCAAATGATGCCTGTGCCGATGGCGCTGAATCGGCTGGAGGGAATGGTGCAGCAGGCTGAGCGGCTTGTGCAACAGGTTGAACTCCTGCTTGAGCACCTGCCACAGGCTGTGACGGAGCTGCTGCCATTACGTTCCACGCACGGATGTCGTTAAACCATCGGCCATTATACTCGCGCGCATTGACATCGAAGGAAATGGTCAACTCCTGTCCCTCCTGAATGTTGAAGCGGTTGAGATTCTCCTCTCCAAACACGTTAAACACCATTCGCTTGGGGAATTGACCCACGGTCTCCTCAATAACAAAATCTTGCATTTTCCACGGGTTCCCCGTTCGACTTGAAACACCAGCACGAGGTTCAAGTGCTTTGATAATTCTTCCAGTAAATTCCATATTTTTGTAATGATTTGTATTACATTTGTAAAAATCTGGCACAAAAGTACGGATTTTTTTTGTACTATCAAAACTTCTCCCTAACTTTGTGTGCAAATAAATATTTTTCGACATGAGATTCAATGTTTCTAGCACCAGTCTCAGCAATCGCTTGCAGACTATAAGCCGAGTACAGAGCTCCAAAAATGCGTTGCCAATACTCGATTGTATCCTTTTTGAACTTTCTGATGGAACGCTGAAAATGACAGCTTCTGACAGTGAGACCACCATGATTACCAAGTTGGAGGTTTCTGACGCTGAAGGCGAAGGAAAATTCGCCATCGGTTCCAAGCAGCTCATTAGCTCTATCAAGGAAATCTCTGAACAACCTATTACGTTTAATGTGGATGCCAACACGTTCGCTATTGAAATAAACTACCAGAATGGTAAGTACAATTTGATTGGACAGAATGGTTATGAGTTCCCCATGCCTACAGGGATGAATGAGTATTCGCGTAGCATCGTCATGGATTCGCAAATCATGCTGAATGGCATTAGCCGTTGCCTTTTTGCAGCTGCTGATGACGAACTCCGTCCACAAATGAACGGTATCTATTTCGACATGACCCCTGAGAACGTTACATTTGTGGCAAGTGATGGTCACAAGTTAGTGCGCAATCGTATCCTTTCTATTCATGCCGATGAGCCTTCTGCTTTCATCTTGCCCAAGAAGCCTGCATTGCTGCTGAAAGCTGTGTTGCCAAAGGTTGAAGGCGATGTGGTAGTACGATTTGATGATCGCAATGCTGAGTTGCAGATGGAGGATTATGTCATTAGCTGCCGTCTGATAGAAGGACGCTATCCTAACTATAATTCTGTCATTCCTACCGACAATCCTTTCCGTGTGACCGCTGACCGCATGGCTTTCATCAGCGCACTTCGCCGTGTGAGCGTGTTTGCCAGCCAAAGTAGCGCATTGATTAAGATTCACGTGGATCAAGGTACTCTCACGGTCTCTGCACAGGATTTGGACTTCTCCACGTCGGCAGAAGAGCACATCATGTGCGAATACGAAGGTATGGTCATGAGCATTGGTTTCAATGGCCCATTCCTCATAGACGTGCTCAACAGTATCACCAGCAGTGACATCGTGCTCGAATTGGCTGACCCAAGCCGTGCTGGTGTCATCACTCCTGCCGAGCAAGATGAGAATGAAGACCTCATCATGCTCCTGATGCCGATGATGCTGAAAGACTAAAATACTCATCATGTTGCAAGGTAAGAAAATCGTTCTGGGCATCACAGGCAGCATCGCAGCCTACAAGTCGTGCCTCATCATCCGCCAGCTCATCAAGAAAGGGGCAGAAGTGCAGGTGGTCATCACTCCTGCGGGCAAGGAGTTTATCACCCCCATCACCCTTTCGGCTTTGACAAGCAAACCTGTCATCAGCGAATTCTTTTCGCAACGTGATGGCACTTGGCATTCGCATGTGGATTTGGGACTTTGGGCTGATGCAATGCTTATAGCTCCTGCTACGGCTTCCACTATCGGAAAGATGGCGAATGGTGTGGCAGACAATATGTTGATTACCACATATTTGTCTATGAAGGCACCTGTGTTCATTGCTCCAGCAATGGATTTGGACATGTATGCCCATCCCTCTACTCAACAGAATCTGAAGACCTTGCAATCGTATGGAAACCATATCATTGAGCCAGGTACCGGATTCTTAGCTTCGAAGTTAGAAGGTAAGGGACGTATGGAAGAGCCTGAGAACATCGTGGCTTGTTTGGAGCAATTCTTCTCTCGTCAAGAAAGCATGAAGGGAAAGAAAGTGCTCATCACAGCTGGTCCTACCTACGAAAAGATAGACCCCGTACGTTTTATCGGCAATTACTCTTCAGGAAAGATGGGTTTTGCCTTAGCCAATGAATGTGCGAATCGTGGCGCTCAGGTGGAGTTGGTTTGTGGACCTGTTTCCTCTTCCATGCAGGTGAAGCATCCTAACATCCATCGTATTGATATAGAGAGTGCCAAAGAGATGTATGAGGTATGCAAGGAACAATATCCTTTGATGGATTCTACCATTTTATGCGCAGCTGTGGCGGATTTTGCCCCAGAAACAGTGGCGGATCAAAAGATAAAACGAACAGGGGATGGTATGGTCATTCGCTTAAAGCCTAATCCTGATATTGCAGCCTCATTGGGACAGATGAAGAAGGAAGGACAAACACTGGTGGGCTTTGCGTTGGAAACCAACGATGAGGAAAGCAATGCACAAGCCAAGCTGAAGAAGAAGAACTTCGATTTCATCGTTCTCAATAGCCTCAAGGATAAAGGCGCGGGGTTCCGTACAGACACTAACAAAATCACCATCATCACGGCTGACAGTAAAAAAGAATACCCCCTCAAGACGAAAGAGGAGGTATCCAAAGATATTGTTGATGAGTTGGAAGCTGTGATAGGACAGAAAGCAGAAACCAGGTAGGGTTTATCCTTCTTTCAGAACCATATCGATGGCTGCAGCCACTGAGGCAATGGCAATCCTTTGGTTCTCATCGGTAACACGAGGTTCAATATTGACTACATATTGATCGGCTGTGGTGAAGAATTCCTTCACCACGCCGTTCCATTTTTTGTCCACCTTACCAATGAGTTGTCCATTGGCATCCGTGATTTCGAAGTTCCAGGCTTTCCAATCACCCTTAATGGTGGCAAGTTCCTTACCCACATTGTCCTTAAGGATGAACTTAGGCTTCATCAATGAGAACAGGTGCTTAAACGTTCCGATGGGAGCACCTGTTTCATTATAAATGCGTACCTTCGACCTGAGCAGGGTCATTCCACGTTTCAGTTGTGCAACACGTTTACCGTCGGCATTGAGGATGTTCAGTTCGAAAGGCATCATGCTGTCAGCCAGAAACATGCCCAGCATGATTCTAGCGAACGACTTGTGCTCTTGGATGGCACCTATCTCCTGCCCTTGCGCATCATACACTTTGTAGGCGTTGGATAGTTTGAAAGCCTGTATGTTCTCGTCTATCACGAATGTGTTATGAGAAAAGAACTTATCCATATTATTCTCAATATAAAGGTATTATTGTTTTGAGATGCTCATATAACGCATGCCATGCTGGGTATTCTCACAAGAGGTGGTCTTCTTTCTGGCAGACTCGATGGTATTGTCAATAAGGCGTTGCCAGTTGGGAGTTTCCGTTTGGCTCATGCTTGCCTCTTTGCGTAGTTGAGCGATAAAGGATTGTGTGAATGCACTGCCCGTATCAAAAGACCATGCATATTCGCCAGGTTTGGCAGCAGTGGCGAGAATGACACCTTTAGTACCCAAGAAAAGTTCCTGCATGCGCTTTTTGCTAACCCTTGTGTTGGTACGGCTGTAAAGCGTGTTGTCTTTCTGACGAGGTGCATACGCTCCAAAGTAGGAATTGCAGCAGTCTGTGATAACCACATTAAGACGAGCCCCTTTTGCTTTGATGGCATTGTAGATGTCAGTGGTGGCCACATAATGACCTTGCACATCATCATTAGGACCAATCATGCAGATATTAGGATACATGTCTTTTTGGTCATCCCAGCGGAACCCATGTCCATTGAAGCAGAAGAAGACAATGTCGTTCTTGTCTGGTCGCAGATTGGCAATGGCATTGGCAAGATTGCGTTTATCGTATGCTCTGTTGGCAGTGATGTTGGTGATACTGATCTCAATGCCTAAGCATTGCGCAATAGCTTTCAGTTCCTTGTTGAGAGAAAGATTGTCATATTGATCATCCTCCCCAATACTCTTATCATAAGTGTCTGCTACAAGGATGCACCACATTTTGCAGGGGGCATCGTAGGTGGCATCAGTAGGTTTGGTGTTGACCTTTCCACTGTTACCACCTTGCAGAATCGCTTTGCCCATCACCTCTTCATCCTCGTCAACATTGTAGAAAGACTGGTATTCAGCCTCTTGTTCCGCATTAGAGAAGGAAGCCAAAGTGTCCATATCTTCTTGAGCACCCATTGTTATCGCTATATTTATTAATAATGTGAAGACTAAAGGAATTCTCATTGTCCTATCTGACTTATAGCATTTCCTTGATCATCTTGTCAAATTCACCCTGTGAATGGTATCCACTGCTCATTTGGATATCTTCACCGCTACAAATGAACACCGTTGGAAGTCCATCAATGCCGTAGAGTTGCAGCAACTCCTCGTTCTCATCTGCATTAACCTTGTAGAACTGTACCTTTCCCTTATATTTCTTAGCCAAGGCCTTCATGTAAGGGTCAATCTGCATGCAGTAGCCACACCAGTCAGCCCAGAAGTCAACTACACATGGACCTTCACCAATGTAGGTTTCGTTGTTCTTCCTGGATGCCACCAACTGATAGAACTGTTTGGCATTGATAGCACGGCAAGTACCATCGCCCCATGAAGAGGATGTAGCACCATCTTCACCTGGTGCGATGTTGTCTTCATCGTCGTTGCTACTTTCTTCATTATTTTCATAATACTCTTCCGTTTCCTCCTGTGTGAGTTCTGTATTTTCTTCATCAGAATCGAAGAAACAAGTTGCGACACCAACGATGATGATGACGCCAAGAATAACGCCCATGGCGACTTTGAAAATTGTTTTCATACTTTTGCTTTTTAATGGTTATTTATTGATTCTAATCATTTTCATTCCGTGCTGTGCTTTGGTGTTCTGATTGTTCTCCGATCTGGACGTAGCAGCAGCAATGGCGTTGCTCACCAAAGTTTCCCAATCAGGAAGTTGGTCAGAGAGTGCGCTCACTTGACTGCGCAAACTCTCCAAAAGGCTCAAAGTAAAGAATCCCCCATTGACACCACACCATGAAATCTCACCTGGGCTGGCAGCAGTGGCAATCAGACTTCCACTGGCATCAACAAAAAGACGTTCCAGCTTCTTGACGTCGAAGTTGTTGTTAGAACGCGAGAACAAGGTGTTGGAGTTCACCAAGGGTGTAGTTGCTCCAACTTCGTTGTTGCAACAGTCGCTGAACACAAGACTGAGACGTGCTCCTTTGGTCACCAGTTCCTTATAGACGTCGCTGAGAGCCACATAATTTTGGGTGGGGTCATCATAGCTTGTCGGGCTGAGATCCATGTTGGGATAGTAGTCTTGCTGGTCATCAAAGCGGAAACCGTGACCCGTATAGACGAACACCACCACATCATTCTGGTTTGGGTTGAAGTTGCGTATCAATTGGGCAAGGTTTTCTTTGCTGTAAGACTCTCCTCTGATTGTTTTGAGGTCATATTTCATGCCTAACACCCTGGCGATTCCGCCAAATTCACTACTGAGATTGACCATGTCCTTCTCGCAAGCAGTGCCGATGTCACTCACAGTGGTGTTGGCCACTACGATGAGGTGAAGCACTGACTCGTTAGAGGAATCGCCTAAATCCAACGTGTTTCCACCTTCTCCTGGCATCACATTCTCTCCCTCAGTGGCGTTTTCCCCTGAACTGATTCCTCCGATGTTGGTGAAGATGGGGTCATCCACCGTCACTTCTATGTCATTTTTGTCTTTGTGTGCATCTCCTTGGAGTTTCACGAGATTGATACCGTTGAGCAGCATCCTGTATTCAGGCTCATTTTCTCCGTAGAATTGGGCGATGTAATCTTCATCCATGTCTGCGAGACTGATTTCACGGAAGTATTCAGTCTCGGCATATTGCTTCACCTTCTTGATATTGTAGGTGTAATATGGCTTCTCGCTGATGTCGCTGGCATCATCTTCTTGCCAAAACCACACGAAAATAGGGAAGCCCTTTTCGACGGGATAATACGTCATCATACCTACATCATCCTTGTCCTTCTTGTCTTCGACGAGATTCACGTATTGTGACTCGAAGGCGATTTCTTCCTCATAGGTGCTTGAGGTGATGAGACGCATCTTGCAGTTTTCATCGTCATAATAAATCATCAGTCCGAGGTACTCCTCCCCGTCGTTGCCTGTGTAGTTGACCTCGTAAAAAGTTTGTGCCTGTGTGAATAGGGTCAGGCACAAAAGCGATAGAAATAAAAAGATTCTTTGCATGTGGTAAATCTTCTAAGAAAAAGGAAAGTTTGCTTGCTATTAGGCAAACAAACTCCCTTTTGTTAGCATGATAGCCTTTGTGTCGATTTTTAAGCGAAGTCGAATACCTTGTTGGCAGCGATACGCTCCTGGAACTTCTCATCTGTATCCATCAGATAAACGATACCGTCAACGATACCAAGGATGCCACCAATACCACAGAATAAGAAGAGGATGATATAGATGATACCACCCTTGGTGTTGCCAAGGTAAAACTTGTGTACGCCAAGCCATCCAAGAAGAATAGCCAAGATGCCTGCAGTTGTTCTATCTTTCATACCTGTCATTTTTTCTCGCGGTTGAGAATTTGTTTTAAGTTGTTATTAGGATGAACAGCTGAACCGCCAACTGGTCACCACGTTTTATTTAGTAATTGTATAATGTAACTCCCGATGTATGATTTAGTTTTGCGCTACAAAGGTACGGCTTTTTTATCTTATTTTATACGAAAAGGCGAAAAAAAATGAGGCGAAATCCGCAAAATAAAGCCACTGGTATCAAAAATGGAAGAGCATGTTACATTTCTTGAAAGTGATTTGCCCAATACTCCCTACTTTTGCACCGAGTTATACTCCGCATGGAAGAAATAGGCTCGAACAGTGTATAAATAATAATATGTGTTTATTAACAACTATTTTCTAAACTTTCTAATCAAAACAACAAACTATCATGAAGAAACTATTTACTTTAGTTCTTGCGATTGCTGGTTTATTGTCAGCTAATGCGCAATCTTCAGCTGGTTGGTCAGAAGGACAAGACGTGACAACGGCGCTTGGCCTTGGTGACTGCGACGGTTCGTTCTCTGGTGAATGGGAGAACAAGACTTTCCAGTATGGGCGTTACGAAATCTCTACGCTCGGTAACTACTGGAAGGGTGAAGTTGCTCCTAACGAGTACGTTCCAAACGAAGGCAATGGTGGCGTCATCTCATTCTACGCTAAGCCAGCCTTAGACATCTATCAGGTGGTGAAATTCCCAGCAGGTGTTTACAACATCAAGGTGCAGTCTTTCTATCGTGAGGGTAACCCTAACGATACTTTCACCAACTACAACAAGGGTCAGGCCAAAAAGAACTGCTACCTTTATGCAGATGTTTTGGCAAGTGAAGATGCTAACTCAGCAGTACAGCGCGAAGTGAACACCGTTATTCGTTCAATGGCTACTTCTGAGCAGACAACTCTCCTTTATGATGCCAGCGACTGGATGAAGGATGGTAATAACAAGATTACGGATGCTGAAGGTAACAAAGTTACTGTTTACTATCCATCTTGTACTCCTGCCATCATTCTGTACTTTGCTGAAGGCAGATATTGGAACGAAATCAGAATCGTCCTGTTGGAAGACTCTTGGATTCGCTTAGGTCTCCGCAAGGTTGCAGCTATCTCTGAAGACTGGATGCCATTCAGCAACTTCCAGGTTATCTATCAGGGTCAGGCCACTGAAAAAGACCTGTTGGATGCCGCTAAGGAAGACGCGGAAGACGCACTCATTCCTCTCGAAGAGTACCAGACTACAGCTGACGAAGCAGGTTTCACAGGCTTCGCAGGTGCTATCGTTGACCTCATCATGGATTTCGGTGACAAGATTGGCGAAGCTGGTTCTATTGAAGAACTTGACGCTGTTCTCAAGGAAATTGAAACAACAGTTGATGAGTATGGTAAGACCATGATTTCTATTAACAGCCTTGCTGAACTCCTTGATATGTCAGAAGGCATGATGGCTTCTACTGACTTCCCAGGCAAGGCAGCCTTCCAGACTGCTTATGATCAGGCTGCTGCTGCTGCAAAGACTGATGACGTGGAAGCTCTTGGTGACAATCCAGGCGCTTACTTCGATAAGGTTTATACTGACCTCGCTTCTGCTCGCGCTGCTTATCTTGACACTCAGACTGCAGACGAGGAAGGTGCTAAGGATTTCACAGCTCTGATTAAGCATCCTTGGTTCGTGAACCCAGAGTATAATCCTACCAAGAACGAGGATGGCACATGGACTCTGAAAGAAGAGACTTGGCAGGATGTTGGTAACCCAACTGATTATAGCACAAACGATGGTGCTCGCACCGACATTAGCTCTGACGTAGAACTTGCAGCTGATGCAAGCGCCAACAACCAGTGGTTTAAGAGACTGAAGACATTCGGTGACGGATGGTCAGCAAACAGCTATCACCTCTATTATCAGGCTCACCTGATTGGTGTCAGCCAGGGATGGTCAACAAGTTATGACGATTGGGAAGGTGTTTGTCAGCAGCTCGTTGGTCTGCCAAATGGTTACTACAGCTTGAAGGGTCTCGTACGTGGTAACTATAATGACAGCAAGTATTCGGCTGATAATCTGCCTCCTTATCACAACATCTTCGCTGAGAACTCAGAAGAAGTTCGCGTTGCTTCTGTTGTAGGCTTCAATGATGGTTACTATTGCCAGCAGATTCTTGGTTCTAACAATGGTTGGTATGAGTGGAATGCTGCTATTTGGCAGGAGCACAAGACTGGTACCGTTCAGGTAAGTGATGGTAAGCTCCTCATTGGTGGTCAGAGCTCTATTACTGCTAACTTCACAGGCTTCCGCCTCATGTTCTACGGCACGAATCCTCCATTCGACAAGATGATTCAGGCTGAAATCGATGTAATTAACGAGAAGAAGGCTGCTCTTCAGTTCAAGGGTGACCAGAAGGCTGTTGACGAGATGCTCGCAGAAATCAAGTTGCCTCTCACCAGCGCTGACGCTTACGACGCAGCTATCGCTGTAACTGTTAAGATCAATGACTACATCACAAAGGCACAGAGTGCAGAGAAGAAGTTCAAGGCAGGTGAAACTTACGAGAACCTCCTCGCTGAGTACACTTCTGACGATGCTAACGCTATCATCTCTCCTGCTTACAACAATGTAGTAGCATTTGGTGAAGCTGACACTGACACTTACGAGGCAGTTGAAGGTCTCAACGCTCAGGCTAACAAGTATGGTGAATACATGGCAGCATACGAAAAGGCTAAGGCTTATGATGATGCTTCTCTGAAGGCAATCGTTGCTAAGCAGGAGGCTGCTCTGAAGGCTTCTGCAAAGGGTGAGTCTGTTGAGACACTCGAAAAGTACATGGGTGAGCTCGCATTGCCATACAACATCGCTCTCTTCGATCAGTTGAAGGCTGGCGACGCTACAGCAGCTGCTCCAGTTGATGTAACTGGTATCATCGTGAACCCAACATTTGAAAAGAGCCCATCTGAGGGTTGGACTGGTGAAACTCCAACTATCAACGAGTATGGTCGTGAGAACGCTGAACTCTGGAACAAGAGCGCATTCACTCTCTCTCAGAAGCTTGCAGGTCTCCCAGCAGGTACTTATGAGCTCCGTGCAAAGGCTATCTATCGTGACGGTGGTTCTGTAACCCTCGACCTCGTGAAGGCATTCAATGAGGCTGGTAACGAAGAGGCTTGGGCTAACCACAACGCACAGCTCTTTGCTAAGGCAAGCGATGACAACGATCAGTTCGTTTACATCAAGGCTATTGAATCTCTCAAGGGTACAGCCAACAGCTTCGAAGAGGTTGTTACTGCATACGACGAGGAGGACAATGGTGACGGTACTGTAACAAGATACCCAACCAAGATCCAGACTTTGGGTGAAGTTGTAGATGAGAGATACGAGCAGAAGAATCAGGGTGACTATCCATTCGACACTCAGATTGATGTAGATGGTACTACTTACTTCTATCCTGCTTCTATGTACGGCTTCTATCAGTGGTGTGTTACTAACCCAGACGCTGTTGCCAACAAGGTTCAGTTCACTGTGAAAGATGGTGAGACCGTTGAAATCGGTATCCGCAAGACTGCTGCTATCGGTTCTGACTGGGTAATCTTCGACGACTTCGAACTCTACTACCTCACTGGTGACGTCTTCAAGCAGACACTTACAGGTATTGCTAACGTGAAGGCTGCATCTAAGAAGAGTGGCGTTTACAACACAGCTGGTCAGCTTGTTGATGATTCTTACAAGGGCATCGTAATCGTTGACGGTGTGAAGAAGCTGAGAAAGTAATCTTTCTGTACTGAAAGTACAATAGAAAGTACAATATGAAAGGGACGGGTCTTTATGACTCGTCCCTTCTTTTTTACCCTCAAGAAGTCTATTCCCAGTAAAGCATCTGACGGTTGATATCCCATTTGTGGTCTTTGGGGAAATCATCACCTTCCCAAGCCTTCTTGCTGGTCCACTTTTCAGCTGGATCCGTCCAGAAAGGATCTGTCTCAGGCAAACCAAGAGGTAGGAAAGCAAGGCTGGTCATGTAAAGCGAACCGTTGTTGGTGTACCAGTCTGCCACATTGGGATGAGGCCCTACAAAGCCGATGGTGAGGAAACCGCCTTCGTTGTAGTTCTTGCTGAGTGCCTTGGCGCTCTTGAGTGGATTTTCCACTTGTCCGAAGAACATGCGGTTCGCTACTGCTGTAAGGGCTGAACGTACTTGTCCGTTGTGAAGTTCCTGAGGCAATTGCTTGCGCCAAGCGAGTTGTGCAAGGGGCTGAAGGGTGGCCATACGGTAAGGTATGCTGCGTCCAACAACAGGGAAAGTTCCCTCTGGTGAAATGAAGCGTTCGAGGATGACAGACCATTTCTGCATACGCTTGACGACTTCGGCAAGACGGTTCTTGGCACCACGTGTCTTTTCGTTGGTCTTGCTGAAGATAAAATAGCTGTTGTTGGGTTGCTTGGCAGCTATCATCTCAAGGCACTCTGTGTACATAGGCTGAATGACGTAGGAATTGTAGTAGTCGAAAGCGAAAGAAGGACCATCGCTGTAGAGACCATCGCCAATGTACCATTCCTCCACTTTGGCCAGGGCGAGTTTGATGCGATAGGCATCATAGGGTGCTCCCACATACATGAGGAAACTTTCTTCCATTGCCACGAAAAGCAGCCAGTTGGTGTAAGGAGGGTCATAACGACGCAAACCTTGTAACTCTTTAATGTAAAGTTTTTTTGTCTCTTCTGGTAGAGGCACCCAAAGGGAGTCATAGCCACGATAGAGCCCTTCAACCACGTATGCACCATCAACGAGGGTCTGACCTCCATTCTCCCAACCAAGACGATCAGGCGAATTGGGATCAACGGCATTGATGATGGCTTTGCGGGTCCATTCACGCAGTTGCTTGCGCTTGGCACTCTCTGGAGTGTCATCATCAGGAAGATTGAGCCAAGGAGCCAGGCCAGCGAGAAGTCGGCCAAAGGCTTCCATGTAAGCCACTTTCTTGTCGCGATTGTCCCAGGTTGGCGACAATTCCAGGTTCTTGTTGCCACCTGCAGTGTCCATCACTTGCTGAAGTTTGCCCTCAGCCATGTTCTTCATAACGGGTTCGGCCATCTGATACATGATGTCCACCCACACTTCGCGATCAGTTTTCTGCTTGTCCTTACCTGCTGCAAAGGTGCTGATACACATACAAGCAAGGACCATCGATAGGATGATTCTTTTCATAATGAATAGGTATGATAATTAGTAAATGTATAAGTCGAATGTCAAACGGAGAAACGATTAGTTATATCGTTTGAATTCCGTCATCAGGTTGCCATGCATCAGCACGAGGCTGTCTGTGGTGAGTTGGAGGATTTCGAACGAATCGACCACAGCGGGTGACTCATCTCCCACTTTCTTAGGAGAGTGAAGCAGCAACAGGCCATCTTTCACCTCCCATGCCTCGTAGTTGACAGACATATTATAAGTGGCGGCACGTCCACCCTCATCGAGTTCGAGGCTTTGTTCACGTCCATCTGCTCCTTTCTGTGTCCACAGATGCTGGAGTGTGGTGAGGTTGACTGCCACAGAGGCGATGATATCTTCCTTGCTGACGTTGTAGATGACCTCCATCTCATCGCCCACAATAACACCTCCCATCACAGCTTGTCCGTTCTTGGTGATATAGAGTGTGTCGCCATCATCGTTGATGAACTCAATGACATTCATGGTGGAACCATCTCCGATAGTGCCATGTGCCTCGAAGATGCCAGGTATCTCTTCCAATGGTCTCACCTCCACTTTGGGGGTAGGCGGTTCATTCTTTTTCTTCTCTTCACATGAGAAAATAATCAAGGTGGCAAGTGCCATCAACAGCAAATGAAATCGTTTCATGATTAAATTTTCTTAATTTTGGCTACAAAGATAGCGGTTTTATATCAAAAATGATACTTGAAATGAAGATTTTCTGATTTTTATGACTCTTTTACATGAAAATAACTAACTTTGCACATGAAACTTAAAACTT
Source organism: Bacteroidaceae bacterium (assembly GCA_017617805.1). Taxonomy (GTDB): domain Bacteria; phylum Bacteroidota; class Bacteroidia; order Bacteroidales; family Bacteroidaceae; genus Minthosoma. Next base: position 34,090 of record JAFZVN010000048.1, read on the forward strand.
TGTGTATAAATGGCTGTAAAAATTCTTAGTGTAGATGACGAGATAGATCTTGAGTTGCTCCTGACTCAATATTTCAGAAGGAAAATCAGAAAGGGAGAGTATGAGTTCTTCTTTGCCCACAATGGTTTGGAGGCACTTCAGATGCTTTTGAAACATCCCGACATCGATATTATCCTCTCCGACATCAACATGCCTGAGATGGATGGATTGACGCTGTTGACGAAAATCAATGAGATGCGCAATCCTTCCCTTAAATGCATTATGGTGAGTGCCTATGGTGACATGGACAACATCCGTCACGCCATGAACAATGGTGCGTTTGACTTTGCCACAAAGCCGATAGACCTCGACGACCTCCAACTGACGATCGATAAGGCCGTGGAACAAATTCAATTCATCCGTAGTGCCCAGAAGGAACATAATCAGCTGGTGGACATCCAGAGCGACTTGACGGTGGCACGCGAAATCCAGCATGCGATTTTGCCACGCACGTTCAAGCTGAAGATGGAGGCTGCTGATTCTGTCGATATACATGCCAGCATGGTGGCTGCCAAAGATGTGGGAGGAGACTTCTATGACTTCTTCCCCATTGATGATCATCGCATTGGCTTCACGATGGCAGACGTGAGTGGTAAGGGTGTGCCTGCTGCCATCTTTATGGCGGTGAGCCGCACACTCATCAAGGCCACAGGTTTGAGGGGACTACCATCGAACGAATGTATCTCAACAGTGAACGACATGCTGTGTGATGAAAGTGTTGATTCGATGTTCGTCACCGTTTTCTATGGCATCTATGACCTCAATACGGGTGTGATTGACTTTACCAACGCAGGTCACAATCCTCCTTATATCCTGCATGCCGACGGAAGCGTGGAGATGCTGAAATCGGAGTGCAACCTCGTGTTAGGTGCCATTGAGGGTATGCCTTTCAAGAACGAAAGCCTGCAACTCGAGAAGGGTGACACGTTGGTGACGTACACGGATGGTGTGACAGAGGCCGAAAACATCGACCATCAGCAGTTTGGTGAATCTCGATTGGAGGAGACATTAGCAGGACTGAAGGGCGCAAACAGCGAGGCGATTGTAGCTGCCATCAATGCTAAAGTGAAAGAATTTGCAGGTGAGGCTCCGCAGAGTGACGATATAACCCTGTTAGTAATTCGCAGACAGTGAAAGGCTATACGAAATATATCATATCCGCTGCCGCCCTGGCTTTAGTGGTTGGAGGGGCTGCCGCTGTGGCTTACCAAATGGGCAAGCAGCAGTCGGTTGGCGAGGTGGCAGAACTGAATGACGAGGTGGAACGCTTGCGTGCTGGCGAGCGTGATGCCGCTGTGGTAAAACGAGTGAGTCAACAGATGGAGGACATCGCTTATCAGCAGAAATCCATCTCCGACCAACAGCGTGACCGTGCGGAGGAGCAATCATTGCTTGCCATGCAGAACGCTACCCGTGCAGAAATGGAGAGCCGTGCTGCCCACGAAGCGGAGAACAAGGCAACAGCTGCTGCGAAAGAAGCGGAACAGGAAAGGGCAAATGCAGAACGTCAGCAGCAGATTGCTGTGGAGCAACGTGATGAAGCCACGCATGCAAAGAATGTGGCAGATACCTTGAATCTGCGTACACAGGCTCGCATCCTTGGTGTGACTTCACAAGTGCAGCGTGAGGCAGGAAATGGCGAAGTGGCAGACTTGTTGGCCTATACCAGTTGGTACTTCATGAAGAACAATCGTGGAAATCAATACTTCTCCGACACCTTCAAGGCGCTGACTCAAGCAACGAACGGTGTCTTGCGTCACAGAATGAGGCAGAACGGTGCTGTGAATGCTTTGGCAAAGATGCCTGGAAGAAAACTACAATGTGTGGCTGTGACAAACTATGGTGAAGTGGAATTGCTGACTGCTTCTTTTGGAAGTGGTCAGAGAAACAGTATCACATCACGCACCTTATTGCAAAACAACACTTACGACTTCCGTGATGTGGTGGTGCAGGGAAACTGGATATATGCTTTGTCGCATAAGGGACCGCTCTGCAAATTGGATGAACAAGGAACCTTGAGCACAATCCCTTTGCCAGAAGATGAATACTTCCGCATCCTTCCGATAGGCGAGAAACTGCTCTTGGCAGGCAGAAAGAGTCTGGTATGGTATATCAACGGTAGTGGAGCCTCACTCCCTATTCCGTTGCCAAAGACCTTGAGTGCTATCGTGGAAAGAGAGGGCAAAGCATGTCTTTTCTATGCTGATGGTTCGTATGCTGAGATGAAAGGGTCTTCTGCAAATGATATAGAGGGGAAGACCCCATTGGTGAAGGGAGTGGTGACTGCAGCCTATTACGACAAAGCTACGCAGTGTTTGTCAGTTGCTGTGAAGGATGGAAATGTTTATCCTATCAATAAATACAATCGTGTTGTGGAAACCTTGGCAGCACATCGCGCCATCTGTAAGGACATCACCATGTTGGGTTCTACCATCGTGACAGGTGGTTATGACAAGTCCATCTATATCTGGCACATGGACAATATGTTGTTTGAAAGTGGATTGAGCTTCAGTCAAGAGATGAATGCCAAGAGTGTTACGAAGGCACAGCGCAATTCCAAGGAGATTCCTACAGAGTGGTTGGTGCCAGTAAACTACACCTATGACGGATGGGTATTGGCTGTGTGTGGTGATGTGGATGGAAAAGACTTGTGGATTGGCACATCTGCAGGAAGTGTGATGCTGATGAATTCATCGGCTGATGATATGGCACAGCAGTTGCATAAGAAGTTGAACCGTAATCTGACAGAGACAGAATGGGTACGCTATGTGGGTATGTCGATTCCATATATGAAGCTGAAATGAAAAAAGGTATCTATCATATTATAGTACTGATGCTGGTTGGGCTGATGAGCACAACAGCTGCAGCTCAGAGAGACGACATGGGCGTGCCTTTCTTCAAGAACTTTGCTGCAAAGGTCTATAAGGCACACAATCGTAACTTCGATGTGCTCTGCGACAAGGAAGGACATGTGTTCTTTGCCAACTTTGAGGGACTGCTGGTGTATGACCAGGCAGAATGGAAGGTGGTACATACGCCGGGTATCTCACGTATCGTTGATTTGGAGCTAGGAAAGGACGGAAAGATATGGTTCAGCGGTTTGAATGTGAAAGGCTATGTGGACGCTGTCGATGGCGATTCCATCCGTGTGGTATATACTGAGAGCGACAAGGACAACACACAAGTGATGTCTAAACAGGTACAGCAAAAGCAAGAGAAGGTGGACAGATGGAACGATGTGGAGGTTTATCAGCGATTGAAGATCAACAATGATCGTACCTTGTTGGCCACAGCTACAGAGGGTGTTGTTGCCATCGATGCCGAAGAGAAGCTCGTATGGCGACTGAACACAGAGAATGGCTTGTGCTCGAACAGCATCACGCAGTTGGCTTATGACGGCAAGGGAACTGTGTGGGGAGCCACCGACAATGGCGTCTTCTGTCTGTCCGTCTCAGAGATCTATACCCATTTTAGCGAGAACGAAGGCCTTCGAGGTCAGATTGCATGTATCGCCAAGTGGCAAGGCAAACTGATGGTAGGAACCTTCCAGGGACTCTTCCAGTTGGATGGACAACGGTTCCGTCAGGTCGAGGGCGTGAACCAAGCTTGCTGGCAGTTGGTGGAAGGCAAGGAGGGAGCACTCTATGCCGCCACTTCCGATGGTGTGTACACGTATGCCAACGGACATGCCACTCAATTGACCACCCAGTTCACCCTTTCTATCTTGAACATGGATGACGGTTCCCATTTGGCAGGTGAATTGGAATGTGTGAGCCGCTACAGTAGTGCTGGCCGTCAAGTCATCGATAATATAAAGAACATCCTCCACTTCAAGAAAGATAAGCAGGGAGGCGTGTGGGCAATGGCTGTGACAGGTGAATACTATTACATGGGAGCAGGAAAGGAACACTTCGAACGTCAGAAGGAAGGTCCTATTTCTATGCTCTTCGAATATGCCGATGACGAAGGACGCACTTGGCGAAGCAACGATAATGGTGTCGGATTGGTATGTGCCCCCTCAGACAAGCAACTGAAACAATGGTTGGAGCCATTTGCAAGCACCAATGTGCAGACGATGCTGCTCAAGGATGGCATTGCATGGGTAGGCTCGAACAGCGAACTGATCCGATTTGACATCAACCAAAGCCACTCTTCCAAGGCTTTTGTCCCACAGATCTATATCCGCAGCTTCAATCTGAGCCATCGCGACCTGTCTGTCACATTCTCCAACGACAAGGCAGAACTGATAGGACATACCCTTTACAGCTATCGATTGCATGCCAAGGATGAATGGTCTAAGTGGAGTGAGCAGCAGCACTTCTTGTTTGCCAATCTCAGTTATGGAGATTATGAATTGACAGTACGTTCGAAGGACGCTTTTGGACAGATCAGTGAGTCCAAACCTCTCCATTTCAACGTTCCACTGCCTTTCTACCTTAGGTGGTATGCCATCCTCCTTTATATCGTCATCATCGCCTATCTGATTTATCTCCTGTTCAGATATCGTACTCGTCGTCTGAGAAAAGAACAGCAACGACTCGAGGCCATCGTGGATGCACGCACCAAGGAGGTGGTGAAACAGAAGGACGAGATTGAGGCCCAGAAGGATGAGATTGAGGAGAAGTCTCACAAATTAGAAGATACCCTTCAGGAGCTGCGTTCCACTCAGAATAAACTGCTCAAACAGGAGCGTGAAGCAGCTATGGGTAAGTTGACTAAGGGACTCATCGACCGCATCCTCAACCCCATGAACTACATCAACAACTTCTCTCACCTCACCCTCGGCTTCGCCAAGGATTTGAGAGAGAATATGGAAGAGGACAAGGAGAACATGACACCAGACATCTACGACGATTCGATGGATGTGATGGATATGATGCAGACCAATCTTGAAAAGATTGAACAACATGGAATCTCTACCACACGCATTTTGAAGGCAATGGAGGAGATGCTGAAAGATCAGGCGGGCAAGGTGGAACCTGCCGATGTGGGACAATTGTGCCAGCAAAGCATCGACATGCTCAAGACCTACTACGAGGCAGACATTGAAGCATACCACATACAGGTGGAGTGGCAAAAGCCAGCTTTGCCTATCGTGGCAGATGTGGCTGCTGACACCCTCACGAAATCCATCACTGCCATGTTGGCCAATAGCATCTATGCACTCAAGAAGAAGATGGAGAAAGGAAGTACGGAACAGCCGATCCTCCGTGTGGATCTTTTCCCATCCTCAGGCGAGGAACCTCCTACGATTACCATCTACGATAATGGTATTGGTATCGAGGAAAGCATCATTGACAAGGTGTTTGACCCCTTCTTCACCACCAAGCCTACAGCAGAAGCACCTGGTGTGGGATTATATCTCAGCCAGAAAGCCATTCACGACTTCGGAGGCAACATCACCGTGGAATCGAAGAAGAACGAATACACACAGTTCACCATCACATTGCCATAAATAAGACTAATACATTAATATATATATGGAACAGGATATTGACGCGCTTAAGCAACAGGTTGACTACTTGCAGCACCAGTTGCACAAGCAGGACAAGATGGCATCGCTGGGATTGCTGAGTGCTGGCATTGCTCATGAGATTCAGAATCCTCTCAACTTCGTCATCAACTTCAGTAAGATGTCGGTAAAGTTGCTTGAGGATTTGCAGGAAATCGTGGAAGACTGTGCCGACAAACTCAGCGAAGACGATGCTGACGATCTCCAAGATATCTCCGAAGACCTGAAAGAGAATCTGAACAAGATACAGGAGCATGGAGAGCGTGCCATCAGCATAATCCGTGGCATCTTGCTTCATAGTCGTGGTAAGGCGGGCGAATTCCTGCCCACCGATGTGGGTCAGCTGGTACATGAATATGTGTGGCTCAGCTATCATGCCATGCGTGCCAACGACAAAAGTTTCAATATCAGCATCCAAGAAGATATCCAGGAGGACATGCCGAAGGTGATGGTCATTCCCCAAGACCTCAGCCGTGCTGTGCTCAATGTGGTGAACAATGCTTGCTACACAGTGAAGGAACGGGCTGGAAAAGAAGGGGCTGACTATGTGCCCACCATCTCTATTAAAGTGACACTGCAACAAAACGGCACAGAAGGAGAACTTTCCATCGAACTCAAAGACAATGGTATGGGAATGACGCCAGAGGTGCAGCAAAAGATATTTGAGAACTTCTTCACCACCAAACCAGCAGGCCAAGGCACAGGACTTGGCATGAGCATCACCCACGAAATCATCACGAAGAACTTAGGTGGACAATTGCTCATGACCTCCGAACCTCTTGTGGGCACCACTTTCACATTCTTAATCCCCGTAAAGATTACAAAATAGGCATCATGTATATCCTTCGCAACACAAAAATATCCAAGTCGATCGTGCTTCTCTTCCTCATCCTCACCACTTGTGTGGCGCAGGCACAGGAGGAGACGCGTGTCTATGACCAAGCCGTCGAAGCCTACGAATTTGGACGCTTTGAACAGGTCGATTCCTTGCTTCGTGACGTCGCTGGCACTCTGAAAGGCGAGACTCGCATCAATGCTTATCGTCTGCTGGCACTCAGCAGCATCAATATGGACAAGCTAGAGGAGGCAGAAGGTTATGTGGGCAAACTGCTCGCTGCCGACCCCTATTTCAAAGCTTACAATGATGCACCACGATTCGCTGATATGGTGGAAAGCCTGAAGGGTGGAAAAGGGGCAACCATTACCACAGCATCACAACAGGCAGAATCCATCGAAGAAGCCCCTGTGCCTGTGACACTTATCACAGAAGAGATGTTGCGGAATATCGGTGCCAGAACGCTCAAGGATGCCTTGCTTGCCTACGTGCCTGGTATGACCGACATCGCCAGTAATGAAGAGATGAACATCGCCATGCGGGGCGTCTTTTCATCCAGTCAGGAAAAGATTCTCATTCTTTTGAATGGTCATCGCCTCAACAGCTATTCCACCAATGCCGCTACCCCCGATTACAGCATGAGCCTTGAAAAGGTGAAGCAGATAGAGGTGCTGCGAGGCCCTGCCTCATCCATCTATGGTGGCGTCGCACTCACAGGCGTGGTCAACATCATCACTAAAGATGGTTCTGACGTGGATGGAATAAAACTGAAAGGCACGCTCGGCAACTATGGTCAAATGCAAGGTGATATCCTTTTTGGCAAACGCTACATGGGATTGGACATCCTCGTATGGGGAAGCCTCTATGCCAGCTCAGGCGAGAAACGATTCATTGAGGGTACAGAAGAAGCCCAACCCTATTCCATTCTTCCTTGCAGTGGCGATATGATTATAGGTGGGTATAACCGAAAACCCACTTACGACATTGGAATTAATTTGCATAATAACACCTTCCATATTCTTTACAATCGTCGTTTTGCCAAGACCGTTTCTGCGCTTGCACTCAGTAGCGGTTTCACGCCTTATTCATACAAAAAATACCTGAAATGGAACGGCAATGCACCTGGCAATGCCGTCGCATCACAGCACATAGAATTGGGTTATAACGATAAGAAAGGTGCTTTTTCATGGCAGGGTACAGCCTTTTTTGACAGCCAGTCGCAGCAACGTCTGCAAATAGTAGGCGACACAGTACCCGATCTTGAGGACTTCACCACCATCTTCCCCTATCATGATGCTCCTGGTGTCAGAATGGACAAAGGAGGCTTCCAGTGCGTGTCGTGGGATGAATATACCATGGGAGTGAAGGCAATGGGAGGTTATGAATATCATTTGGGCAAGTCACAGCATGGTAATATCCTGTTGGGTGGCGAATATAACCACTTCACCCTCAATCATTCCTCCTATTTCGAAGGAGTGAACTACTACGAAATCATCAAGACCTTCCACGATGAAAAGGAACTTCAGACTGGTGAAGAGCAAGGTGCTGACGTGTTCTTACAAATGAAACACATCTTTCACAAATCATTTTTCATGAACGCAGGCTTGCGCTACGACTTCAAGAAACGCCGTCTGGGGAAGACGCTGAATGAATATTCTCCCCGTTTGGCATTCATCTACAACAACCCTCTTTTCCAAATCAAGATGAGTTATGCCCGTTCTTTTGTCGATGCACCATATTTTTATCGGAGCAACACCTTGGATGTGGAATATGGTTGGGAAGGATTGCTTCCTGAGATATTGAACTCATACCAAATATCCTTCTTGAGCAACGGAACCTTGGTGAAGGGATTGCTTCTTGATGCCAACTTCTTCTACAACAATGCTAGCGACTTCATCACTTACGATGGAAATTTGGCTTACAATGCAGGTTCATTAAAAACAGGTGGTATCGAGTTGGTAGCGAAATACAGCCCGAAACGGTTAATGACAGAAGTGAATTTCACTTGGCAAACGGTGATTGACCAAAAGGAGTATTATCAAGTGGATGGAAGGAGAATGTTCAACATCCCCCCGATTAAGCTCAATGGCATCGTCTCTTACGAAATTCTCAAAAACTTAGACCTCTATGCTAAGGCAAACCTCACCACGGAGCAGTCATCAGCATTCATTTCGCTTTTTGGCGAATTGGAGATGATTGATATCCCAGTTCGTTGCCTTATTGATGCAGGTGGACACTATCGCTACCGCACACTTGACCTTGCATTTGACATTCATAATCTTCTTAATCACAAATACGTCCAAGGTGGTGGTAGTGTTGCGCCCATGATGCAGCAAGGATTATGGTTTACCACTAGCGTAGCATACAAATTTTAATCTTTCGTAAAATAAAGAGTTCTATGAATACTTATCACGAACATCTCCTTCATAAGATATCATCCAATATCGCACAAACACCCAATAAGACGGCTTATCTCATCAATAAGCAGGCAACCACTTTCATCGAAATGGATCAGATGGCCTCCAGCATCGCTACGGCTATTGTCAAGGCTTTGCCCATCGATGCCGAAACACGCGAACGTCCAGTACGCATCGGCATCCTGCTACCCCGTGACACCCATTTCATTGCTTGCATCTGGGCGTGCGTCAAGCTGGGATGTTCTTATGTGCCTATTGATATAGCTACTCCTCACGAACGCCTCAATTTCATCCTTGGTGATTCCGAACTTGATTTCCTTATCAATGCCGGCAACTTACCTGAACTCATCAACACGCCGGCACAGGCTGAACTGCCTTGTCTGCATAAGGAGATGTCAGAAGCCTACCTGATATACACCTCGGGGACAACGGGCACGCCAAAAGGTGTTTCGCAAACCTACAGAACCATCTGGAACTACATGGAGCGAGCCGTACAACCTGATGATTTCCATGTGACAGATCGCTCTATCGTGTTGCAGTTTGCCAGCATCAATTTTGATGTTTCAGTCATGGAGATCTTCGTCTCCCTCTATGCTGGCGCTACCTGTGTTATTGCCCAGATGGAGGACAAGCATGATGTCAAGAAACTCTATCAGTTACTCAAGACTGAAAAGGTCACTTTCTGCTATCTGCCACCTTCATTGTTGGCGATGTTCCCAGACTTCAATCTTCCTGACATGGACACCCTTTCTGCTGGAGGTGAAGCCATTCCCCATAGCCTCATTAAGAAAATAGTGGGGCATTACCCCTTCCGATTCGTCAATGGCTATGGCCCTACGGAGTCCTTCTATGCCACCACCTATGTCATCAAGGACGAGGAGCATTGGCGCTGCATCGGCAAGCCTGTTCCTGGTGTGGTAGGCTATGTTGTGGACGAGCAACTGAAGCCTGTATCTCCTGGCGAACAAGGCGAGTTGCTATTGGGTGGTAATCAACTCTGCAATGGCTATTGGAAACGTCCTGAATTGAACGAGGAAAAATTCTTCGCCAATCCCTTCAAGGAAACTCAGAAGGATGCGCCACGTCTTTACCACAGTGGCGACATCGTGACACTCAATGCCGATGGCTCTTATGATTACATTGGTCGTATGGACTCACAGATCAAACTGCGTGGCTTCCGTATCGAACTGGAGGAAATCACCACTTGCTTGGAGAATCATCCTCGGGTGCGTCGAGCCTTCACTCGTGTGGAAGAACTGGGCAAAGAGAAGCAGTTGGTTACCTACGTCAGCACAGAAGATGGCAACTCAGACCTTTCCGACGTACAAGCCTACGCTAAACTGCATCTGCCGTCTTACATGATGCCCACCTTCTGGAATCATGTTGAGGCTTTCGAGTTGAACATCAACGGCAAGATTGAGAAAAGCCAACTGAAAAATACGGCTTGGATTGTCAGCGTGCCCAATCAGGAGCCCCTCAGCAATTTCCAGCAAATCCTTATGAATGAGGTGGCAAGAATCTTGGGCATTGAGAGTGTCAATATAGACCTTGACCTCATCGACGAGGTGGGTTTGACCTCGTTGCAGGTCATGCAAGTTCCTGCTGATTTGGACTCCAGCGGATTCACCTGTACAGTCGATGAAATCTATCGTTATCGCACCATCCGAAAGATTGCCGAAAATCACCTCTACAGGATTTCTTGGTGGTACAATAACCCTGAAGAACACCCCGACCGACCTGTCATCATTTTCGTGTGTGGCTATCCCCATTTCGCATACAACGAAGCGCTAGTGCAGCAATTCGTCGAGGATTACAACATCTTCGTCATCGAAGGATTCCACAACATCTTCTGTTTCGAAATGAATGTCACTACACCCGAACTATTGGAATTCTACAAACTCATTGTTACGCCCGTCCTCGAGAAATATCGGGTGGCGGCTTATGTTGGTTATTGTTGGGGCGGTGAACAAGCTTTGGCACTTGCACATGACCTGCACAATGAGAGTGAGCATAAGCCCTACGTGGTGGTGGTCGATGGAGAAATACGGCGCGATAAAGACCCAGATCACTATATTCCCCTCCGATGGCCTGTCTTCACCGCTGCGCAGAATGATGTACGACTCCAATTGGATATGATCTTGTTGGGTTCCTTCCCCGATGAGCGCATCTATAATGGTCCTGTAGCCTCTTTCCTTTGCCGCTATTTCGATGAGCAGCAAGCATGGACACCCGAAGAGCAGAAAGAGATACCTGATTGGAAAATGGATCTCTATCGAGAGCGTTTCAGGGATGCTGCCAAGATATGGAAGAAAGACTATCCTCAGGCCGATATCATCATGATAGAAGGTAGCCATTATACCTGCATGCACAATGAAATCTGCCTGAAGACAATTAAGGACTATGTACTCACCCATTGCCGCTGACCTTCACTTCTCACTGTGCCGTTCCCAAAGAACACCATTAAAGACTAAAAAAGCGAAAGCGAAATTGATGTTTTTTTCTTTTCAAAAATCAAAAACAGCCTACATACCTACATAATTTTCATATATTTATGACGTGTACTGAATAAGTTGACACTTTTAAAATCAAAAAAGTGTCAACTTATTCAGTACAGTCACATAGGCTGTTCTGCAAATTTCTAAAGAGGAATACGAGAATAAATTTTTGTTTTGCAAGCCCACGTCCGAGGTCGTTATTCTTCGATGGCGCTGGTGGTTTTGCCTTGGATGGTGAGTTCGATGCCGTTGGGGAGGATTTGGATGAGTCCCCGTTTGAGCAGGTCACCCACGGCTTGTTTGAAAACTTTCTTGCTCACACCAAAGGTGGCATAGATGTCTTCAGCTGGTGACTTGTCATGATAGGGAGTGAAGCCTTTTTCTGCCAGTTTGAGATGCTCAAAAAGACGGGTGGAGAAATCACCGATAAGCACCTTTCGGTCGGCTGAAGCGTTGAGTGTTGGGTGGTTATTGTTAAGGTTAAGGTTATCGTTCTCCGAAATTGCTTTCTGGAACTTCTCGATCTTGCTGGAACAAACGATGCGGTAGGTCTTGTCGTCAATATAGCAATAGACCAGATAGCGTTGCCCACGCTGCATGCGCACCTTCTGCTCACGGAAAGGGCAGAAGAGGTCTTTCATCAATCCCCAGTTGAGATAAGCACCATATTCGTTGGTCCAGGTACATTCGAGGTAGGCAAATTGCCCCACTTCGATGAGGGGATGCTCTGTGGTTGCCACAAGGCGTTCCTCCTGATCGAGATAGAGGAATACGTCGAGGATGTCACCTATCTTGGTGCCTTCGGGCACATAACGCTTTGGCAACAGGATGTCGCCTATGTCACCACCTTCGAGGTAAAGTCCATGTTCTTTTTTACGCAAGACTTTCAGTTGATTCCGCTTGCCCAGTTGTAGTGCTGCCATTCTCTTGAGGAATTGAAGAATTGAAGGATTGAAGAATTGAGGTTTCTATCACACCATCCTTGATGTGGATGGTTCGGTCGGTGAGTTGGGAGAGGGTCTCGTCATGGGTGACGATGACGAAGGTCTGTCCGAACTGGTCGCGCAGGTCGAAGAAGAGTTGGTGCAGTTCGGCCTTATGCTTGGAGTCGAGTGAACCAGATGGTTCGTCAGCCAAGATGATGGAGGGGTTGTTGATGAGGGCACGTGCCACTGCCACACGTTGTTTCTCACCACCCGACAGTTCGGCAGGTTTGTGCTGGGCACGGTCGCTCAGATTGAGGAAATTGAGCAGTTCCTTGGCACGTTCAGCGGCTTGTTTCTTGCTCTTTCCTGCAATGAGGGCTGGGATGCACACGTTCTCCAAAGCTGTGAACTCAGGCAACAGTTGATGGAACTGAAACACGAAACCCAACTGCTGATTGCGAAAACGAGCCAGTTCCTTGTCTTTGAGACGGGTCACATCGATATCGTTGATAAGGACTGATCCAGTGTCTGGTGTGTCGAGGGTGCCCATGATTTGGAGGAGGGTGGTCTTACCTGCTCCTGAGGGACCGACGATGCTGACCACTTCGCCTTTGTCGATGTGGAGGTCAATGCCTTTGAGCACCTGGAGTGTGCCGAAGGATTTGGTGATGTTTTGGAGGTGTATCATGAAGAGTTGAAGAATTGAAAAATTGAAGGATTGAAAAATTAAAGAAATCATCCCATCTCGCCAATCCATTTGCTGAGCCACTTGCCCACCCGTGTGGTGCCAGTGGCTGTGCTGTGGCGATGTGGGTCGGTGAAGGCATAGAGCGAGTTGGTTTGCTCCTGCTGGTCGGGATAGATGAGCATGAGGCTTGTATGAGTGAAGTATTGCTGCAACTGGTGGGGCAGTTTGGCAAAGGAACTCTGGTAAGAGATACTGCCTCGTCGGGCTGTGACCACCACAAAGAGTTGGTCGGGATTGACCTCATGGCGCAAGGCTGGGAAGTCGTTCCACGAATCGAACATTTCGTAGTCATCACGCACGCTCTTATGTCGCTCACGCATATAGTGGAAGATGAGGTTGCTGGTTTCTTCGGTTGCATAGAACGTCATCTGACAGCCAAGGTCTTCAGCTATACGTGCCAGACGGTTGATCCAGCGGTAGAAGCCCACCTCGTATTCCGCCTTTTCGGGCACTGCCACCACAATCTTGCGGATGGTGTTGGCTGGAATGTGCATATCGACAATGATGATTTGGCGCATGAGACCATCGATGAGTCCTTGGGCAAAGAGTCCGAGGAAAGAATCCCCATGATGACGTTGACGATGCAGACCGATGAGCAATTCGCTGGCATCGTTCTCGCGCAGGGCATGGATGGTAGCTGTGGCGAAATTGACAGCCAATCGGGTTTGGGTCTGCACTGGCACATCGGCAGCAGCAGCCAGTCGTGTGGCCATCTCCAGACACTCACGACTATGTGCCTGTGTCTCTTTGCTGAGATCAGCATCGTTGATGATGTTGAGGCAGATGAGACCACGATTCAGTTGGCGGTTACGCATCATGAAGGCTGTGGACATCAACGTGCCGATATTGCTGGGTTCATTGATAGGAATGAGTATCTTCTCGTCATCGAGTGCTGTACTGTCCCTACGCGTCTTTTTGTTGGTGCTGTCACCCTGCACCTTCAGTTTCTTGGCTGCCTGGTCGGTGGCAATGGAAGAGATGATGCACGACATGAGAATCATCATCACCACACCATCCAGCACAGCATTGTTCATGAGGGGCACACCTGGGGCAATTTCCAATCCTACACCTACCATCACCATCGCCAGGGCACCAGCGGCATGCGCCTCTGTCAGACCAAACATCATCACACCCTCTGCACGGTTCATGTGGAAAAGTTTGCGGCAGATGTAGGCTGCCAGATACTTCGACAAGGTACCTGCCACTACCATGATAGCCACCACGATGGCAGCTTTACCTTCACGAAACATCGGTGCCACATTCACCAACATGCCCACACCAATTAGGAAGTAGGGGATGAAGATGGCATTGCCGATGAACTCGATACGGATCATCAGAGGAGAGGTGTTGGGCACAAAGCGGTTGAGCACCAGGCCTGAGAGGAACGCGCCAAAGATGCCTTCTAATCCACAGAGTTCAGCCGTGGCTGCTGAGAGGAACACGACAGCCAAAGTGAAGGTGAACTGGATGACGGGTTCACTGTACTTTCTGAAGAACACACGAATGAGACGTGGCAGCAGAAAGAACATGGAGAAGAGGTAAATAGCCACCTTCAGAGCAAAGAGGAGCCAGAACCATACGTCACCCGTTCCCTTGATGGTGCCTGCAATGCCAGCCAAGAAGAGCAGGGCAGAGAGGAGTGCTACCATTGTGGCTGCCACAGAGATGGTGACAGAAGGAGCGTTGCTGAGACCATAACGACCCACGATAGGATAGGCCACCAGCGTGTGGGAGGCAAAGATACAGGCCAGCAACAGAGAGGCCAACAGACCGTAGTTGAGGAAGTAATAACCTGCCACGAAACCTAACACAAAGGGGACGAACGTGGTGATGAGACCAAAGACAATACCTTTCGTTCGGTTCTGCTTCAGGTTTTGTAAGTCCATCTCCAAACCTGCCAGAAACATGATGAAATAGATGCCAACTTTGCCGAATAACTCGAAAGAGGCATCGCGTGCCAAGATGTTGAAACCGTTCTCACCAATCAGCACACCTGCCAAAATCATTCCGATGATATGGGGAATGTGGAGTTTGCTGAAAATCATAGGAGCAAACAAAATCACACAAAGCACAAGGAAGAAAATCCAGGTAGGGTCGGTGATGGGCAGATATGTGGTGATTACGTCCAAAATGTTAGGTTTAGTTGTCTATTTGTGTGCATTTGTGTTGTGAAACGCACGAATTTCGTGCAAAGATACGCTTTTTTTGCCATTCTCCTTTCCATTTTCTATTGAAAAGTTGTAATTTTGCAGCGTTTTTAGATAAAAGGTAAGAATTTCTAACAAATAAGGTAATAAGATGAAAGTAGCAATCGTCGGTGCCAGTGGTGCCGTAGGACAGGAATTCCTTCGTGTTCTTGATGAGAGAAATTTCCCAATTGATGAACTTGTGCTTTTCGGCTCCACTCGTAGTGCAGGCCGCAAGTACACATTTCGTGGCAAGGAGTATGAGGTGCAACTCCTGAAGCATGGCGATGACTTCAAGGGTGTTGACATCGCCTTCACCTCTGCTGGTGCTGGCACCTCGAAGGAATTTGCTGAGGACATCACCAAGTTTGGTGCTGTGATGATTGACAACTCCAGTGCTTTCCGTATGGATGAGGATGTGCCATTGGTGGTGCCTGAGTGCAATGCCGCTGATGCGTTAAATCGTCCTCGTGGCATCATTGCCAATCCTAACTGCACAACCATCATGATGGTGGTGGTGCTCCAGCCCATCGAAAAACTGAGCCACATCCAGCGCATTCACGTGGCAAGTTACCAGAGCGCTTCAGGTGCTGGTGCCGCTGCAATGGCTGAATTGCAGCAGCAGTACAAAGAGATTGTGGAAGGTAAGGAGCCTACCGTGAACAAGTTCGCTTATCAGTTGGCATACAATGTCATCCCTCAGATTGACGTGTTCCAGGACAATGGGTACACGAAGGAGGAGATGAAGATGTTCAATGAGACTCGCAAGATCATGCATACCGATGCCAAGTGCTCTGCCATGTGTGTGCGTATCTCTTCTCTCCGTGCTCACTCTGAGGCTGTTTGGGTAGAGACAGAGAAGCCCATCAGTGTGGAAGAGGCTCAGAAAGCCATCGCTGCTGCTGAGGGTGTGACGCTTATCGATGACCCCAAGAATCAGAAGTATCCTATGCCACTCTTCACAGCAGGTAAGGACGATGTTTATGTTGGACGTGTCCGCAAAGACCTTGCCAACGAGAATGGCCTCACTTTCTGGCTCTCAGGCGACCAAATCAAGAAGGGTGCAGCTCTGAATGCTGTTCAGATTGCTGAGTACCTCATCAAGGTAGGAAACGTGAAGTAAGGGAAAAAGGAAAAACGAAAAGTGAAAAATTTGCTACCGCATCTGAAGGTCATCAGTTGGCCAACAAGTGCGGTAGCAAATTTTTCACTTTTCCTTTTACCCTTTATTCTAATGCCACGTGGTATCTGTGTCTATCTTATATTTATAGAGACGAGCCAGTTTCACGTCGAAGATGAGGGCTGAATAACCTGGGATGCCAGCTGATGTGTATTCATCCTCGCCATAGCCGAGGTAATAGGGAATGACCAGTTTCCAACGGTCACCCTCCACCATGTGCATTACTGCTGTGGCGAATCCCGTCACATTCTGACTCACGCTCATCAGCACAGGCACGTCTGTATCTTCGTTGAAGGTGTAGGTGCTGTAGCTTTTGCCGAAGATGTAACCTTGGGGATGGGAAGTGGAAGGAATCATACGGCCAAGGTAGTGTACACGGATAGAGTCCTTGTATTCAGGGTTCTGTGTGCCTGTCCCATTTTCCAACTTCTGGATATAGATATAGTGGTTGACGTTCTGGTCTGGATTCGCTTCTGAGTCCACCAGATTGAACGCCAACGTCTTGGTCCATCCATCCTTGCCTGCATTGGCAAGTGCTGCGATGGAATCTACAAAGTGCTGATTCCTTGCCTGCCAGTTGTCATACTCGCCCACCTCGTCCTTCTCGCTGCAAGCGGAGCCCCCCAACCCCCAAAGGGGGAGGGCTAACGCGATGAGAGTCTGATATAAGAGTTTCTTGATAGTCATAAAAATGTGCCTAAGACGAGGCTTTACTTGAGGTTCTTGAGCAAGCTGGTGATGGTCACTTGGTCTTCGATGATGCCACGCAGTTCGTTGATGTTCACACGCTCCTGCTTCATGGTGTCACGATAACGCAGAGTGACAGTGTTGTCCTCCAACGTCTGGTTATCGACTGTCACGCAGAAAGGAGTACCGATGGCATCCTGACGACGATAGCGCTTACCAATCTGATCCTTCTCCTCATACTTGCAGTTGAAGTGGAACTTGAGGCTGTCGATGATTTCACGAGCCTTCTCTGGCAGACCATCCTTCTTGGTGAGTGGGAACACAGCCAACTTGATAGGAGCCAATGCGGCTGGCAAACGCAGCACCACACGGGTGTCGCCACCTTCCAGCTGCTCCTCGCAGTAGCTGTGGCACATCACAGACAGGAACATACGATCCACACCAATTGATGTCTCGATGACGTAAGGCGTGTAAGAGATGTTCTCCTCTGGATCGAAGTATTCAATCTTCTTGCCAGAGTATTTAGCATGCTGCGACAGGTCGAAGTTGGTGCGAGAGTGGATACCTTCCACCTCCTTGAATCCGAATGGCATCTTGAACTCCACGTCAGTGGCAGCGTTGGCATAGTGTGCCAGCTTGTCGTGGTCGTGGAAACGGTAGTTCTCAGCGCCAAAGCCGAGTGCTTGGTGCCAAGCCATACGACGCTTCTTCCACTCCTCAAACCACTGGAGTTCGGTACCAGGCTTCACGAAGAACTGCATCTCCATCTGCTCAAATTCACGCATACGGAAGATGAACTGACGAGCCACAATCTCATTGCGGAATGCCTTACCAATCTGGGCGATACCGAAAGGCACCTTCATGCGACCTGTCTTCTGCACGTTCAGGTAGTTCACAAAGATACCCTGAGCCGTCTCAGGACGCAGGTAGATAGTCGAAGCACCTTCAGCTGCTGCACCCATCTCCGTCTTAAACATCAGGTTGAACTGACGCACATCTGTCCAGTTTCTTGTTCCGCTGATGGGGCAGACAATACCCTCGTCGAGGATGATCTGCTTCAGACCTTCGAGGTCGATGCCACCCTCGGCATTCATCACCTCCTGATAACGCTGGTGCAGGGCATCGCGCTTAGCCTGCTCCTCCAACACACGTGGAGAGGTGGCACGGTATTGAGCTTCGTCGAAGGCATCGCCAAAACGCTTTTTCGCTTTGGCCACTTCCTTCTCAATCTTCTCGTCGTACTTGGCTATCTGATCCTCGATGAGCACATCTGCACGATAACGCTTCTTCGAATCACGATTGTCAATGAGTGGGTCGTTGAACGCATCCACGTGACCTGAAGCCTTCCAGATGGTGGGGTGCATGAAGATGGCAGAATCTATACCCACGATGTTCTCGTGCAGCAGCACCATGTACTGCCACCAGTACTGCTTGATGTTGTTCTTCAACTCCACACCATTCTGACCGTAGTCATACACGGCGCCCAGTCCGTCATAAATCTCTGAAGATGGGAACACGAAACCGTATTCCTTGCAGTGGCTCACCACTTTCTTAAAAATGTCTTCTTGCTGTGCCATTCTATTGTAAGTTTTTATTGTTCAGTTCAAAAAACTTTGCAAAGGTACGGATAAGTGAGAGAAAAACCAAATAAATTTGCGTTTTTCCGAACGGAAGTACCTTCGGCGAAGCCAACGGTCGTCAACTTTCGCCGTCAAAGGTTCATGTTCAGTTCTTTTCTTTTCCATCTTGTTCTGTTGTTTTGTTCTTATCATGAGATAAAAGAGGTGCATGTATTGACCCGGATAAAGAAATTTGTGCGAAAATATTTGGAGGTACTTTTCCTTATTCGTATCTTTGCCGGCAGATTGGGAATAAAACCCAAGAAAAGATATGAAGAAGATTCTATTTATCATTGGCTCTTTGAGGGCGAAGTCCTTCAACCGTCAGCTGGCCATGAAGGCCAAAGAAATCATCGGTGACCGTGCCGAAGTGTCTGAACTCGATTATAGCGACCTGCCACTGCTGAATCAGGATATTGAGCAGCCAGAGCCTGCTGTCGTGGCCCGTATCCGCAAGACTGTCAGTGAGGCAGATGCCATCTGGGTCTTCACTCCTGAATATAACTTCAGCTATCCTGGTCACATCAAGAACCTCTTCGACTGGCTCTCGCGCCCCGTCATCCAGATGGACTATGCTACGCCTACCTGCATTAATGGGAAGCGTGTCGCCATCAGCGGAGCGGGTGGCAAGGCTGCTACCGCCAACTGTCGTGCTAAACTCACAGAGTTGCTCACCTTCATCAAGGCAGAGGTTCTGCCAGAACAGACAGGCATTGCCGTTCCCGCGGAGGCTTGGGGTACGGATGTTCTGACCTTCACAGATGAACAGAACGCTCAACTTGCCGAACAAGCTGATGCGTTAATTGGATAACAGGTGACGATTACAGCATTCATGATTGCTCATACAGACCGCAACGAAGATAATCTATGGTGAATCAAAAGCAAACAATGGAAGCAGTGGACCTGCTGAAAAGGCTGATTGCCACTCCCAGTGTGAGCCGTGACGAGAAGGCTTCGGCTGATGTGCTGGAGGCATACATGAAGGAGAAGGGGCTCAATCCGCAGCGGCATGGGAACAATGTGTGGTGTTGCCCCCCGACCCCCAAAGGGGGAGGGCTATCGCAGTGGGAATCTAACGAAGCGCATCGCGCCAGCCCTCCCCCCTCGGGGGTCGGGGGGCCAGTTATCCTTTTGAATGCGCATATTGACACCGTGAAACCTGTGGCGGGATGGCAGCATGACCCGTTCACGCCGACGGTGGAGGGCGATAAGCTGTATGGATTGGGCAGTAATGACTGTGGGGGTGGACTGATGGCTCTTTTGCAGACATTTCTGCTTTTGAAGGACAAGCTGAAAACGTGTAACCTGATTTATTTGGCGAGTTGCGAAGAGGAGGTGAGTGGCAAGAACGGCATCGAGAGTGTGCTGCCGCTCCTGCCGAAGATTGACTTTGCCATTGTGGGTGAACCTACAGGCATGCAGCCTGCTATTGCGGAGAAGGGTTTGATGGTGATTGATGCAGTGGCGCATGGAAAGGCAGGTCATGCGGCTCGTAATGAGGGTGACAATGCCATCTATCATGCCATGAAGGACATCCAATGGCTTTCAGAATGGCAATTCCCCAAGCAGACGGACTTGTTGGGGCCTGTGAAGCAGACTGTGACCATCATCAATGCTGGCACTCAGCATAATGTCATTCCTGACACCTGCTCCTTCACCATCGATGTGCGCTCGAACGAATGCTACACGAACGAGGAGATCTTTGCTTTCTTCCAGGAGCATCTGACTTCGGAACTGAAAGCACGTTCCTTCCGTCTGTCCTCTTCCAAGATAGACGTGGAGCATCCTTTTGTTCAAGCCTGCATCAAGGAGGGACTGAAACCCTTTGGCTCGCCTACCCTGAGCGACCAAGCCCTGATGCGGTTCCCATCGCTCAAACTGGGTCCTGGCGAATCGTCACGTTCCCATACTGCGGATGAGTACATCAAAATCAGCGAGATAGACCATGCCATCTCGCTGTACACAAAGTTGCTTTCCAACTTCTAACCAGTTTACATCATTGTTCATCGAAAACGCTCGTCTGTCCATTCGTCGTAGATGATGTCGGGCAGGAGGAGGGTTGGGTAGTGTGCCAGTAGTTCATGCACAGCGGGCATGAGCGAGTGGAGTTCCTCGTGCTCTTGGTGACACACTGTCCTGCAAATATCGTAGAACGTTTTTATTAGTTTCTGGGCGGTTGGCGATAGGCAAGTGTGACTTTGGGCACACAAGTCTCTCATTGAGTCTCCCCAAACGAAATAGAAGTGCATGGTGTCAAAACTAAAGGGACCCGGCATAACAGGAAAGGGATTGTTGGGACTCCTTACGATAACAACATCTATCAATTTATTTGAGGGGGTCGGATCCATAGGTACAGCGGTATAGGCAGCCAGCATGTGGAGCCGTTGGATGGAATCGTATTCTGCCACACCCACTTTCATCTTAAAAGACCTCACCTTGTTCTGCCCGAGTATGGGCCATTCTTCATCACACTTCAGCAGCACCAAGGTCGTGTCCTTTTCGTTGTAGGTGAGGGCAATGGGACCTTCCTCCGCAGCTCTGACAATGAACATTTTATCATGTTCAGGCAGGCTGTCTTGCTTTGCCCACAATTCCTCATAGTAGGCGTTCCTAATGCTGTCTCTTTCTTCTTGAGGGATTCCTTTGGGAACCCCTGGATCATAAAAACCTGTCAACCATTTCTTCCCCTCCAGGTCCCCTTCGTAACGGAAGGTCTCGATGCACTCTTTCACATAATTGTATCCATAACGAGTGCTCCGTGGGGAGAATGCTTCCAATCGGTCTGTCTTCTTGCTCTCGTTTGACTGAGCTGTCGCATAGCTGGCGATGAGGGTTAGCAGGATGAATGTAGTAATTTTCTTCATGGCTGTATGATTTAATTGTTTTTTCGTTTTCTGGCTGACGCATCCAAGTCCCAGTCGTCTATCGGTATATCAGGTAGAAGGAGGGTGCGGTAGTGGGCGAGGAGTTCGTGGATGGTGGGCATCAGCGATTGTATAAGTTCGTGGTCATCTGTATTTATTGCTTCGTAAATTTTATTGAATGTGCTTTGTAACTGCTTGCAAGTGCGTGACCCGTTATCAGAACTGATGGCATATTTGTCGCCATCGAAGCTGGTCCAGATGAAGTGGTATCTCGTTCCGTCTAACGTCGTGTAGTCGGCATCGAACTGTGCGGAAGTGTAAACAGCCAGTTTGTGCAAGCATTGGATGGAGTCATAGATGGCTTCGTCCACTTTCATTTTGTGGGTGGTCATTGTCACCTTCTTGTGCTTCTTGCTGCCATCCCAATGTTGTGTCAAAGACACCAACGCTGTGTCTTCGTTGTTGTAGGAAAAGCCATAAGGAGGAGAAAAAGAGGGTTTGGCAAGAAACATGTGACCGTATCGAGGATGAAGTGTAGTCTTTCGATCCCATTTCTTCTCGTATGGACCATATATCCTTTCCCTTTTCTTTCGGGCTTTCTCGGCAGTCTTGGCACCGCCGACGGTTGGCTCATAATAGCCTGTCCACCATCGCTTTGCCTCTTCGTTTCCTCCATATCGGAAGGACTCGACAAAACGAGTGCTCATATCTTTACCTTTACTGTAACGAGGCAATCCTGGGGCGGTGAGCAATCTGTCCGTCCTTTTGATTTCGCGAGGTTGGGCAAAGGTGCTGGTGGCGATAAGCATCAGCAGGATGATGATAGTTGTTCTTTTCATGTGATGAAATGTTTAGTGTATCACGTATTGGCTGGCGATTTTGTCGAAGAGCGGTGTTGAGTCGGTCACACGTTCCCAGATTTGGTAATCGATGCGGAAACCATCGAGGTGGACTTCCATAGCGAAGCAGTTTTTGCTGAGCCACGTGATGGCATACTCGTTGAGTCGCTGTTCCGAACCCATGAAGATTTTTTTCTTATCTTTGTATATGAAGAGTTCGATGGTACCGCCCCTGTTGCCATTGCTGTACATGATGGCACGTTGGGGGTGGGGGGTGAGGATGAGGTTGCCGATGTTATGTCCTTTAGCGGCATCCTCACGGAGTTTTTTCAGTTCTTTTTTTACATCTCGCAATTCGTCCATCATGCCGAGGAATCGCCATGTGCCGATGAAGTGGTTCTGGGGGTGGAAAGCGTTGGGCGACATCAGCGCATCTAATATCTTCTTGGCATTGTCGGAGTATTTGTTGGACTCATAATACTCTGTACACCAATCGTTTTTTGGGAAATATAGGTGATTGGAGTATGTGCTCCACCATTTCAATGTGAAGTGTTCAGCATTGCTGTCGAAGATGCGTGTGGCGGTAGCATTGTTGGCATCAGGTTCTTCTCCTGTGTAGTTGAATACCTTGGAATCGTTCTTGCCTATGCTGAACCGATCGCCTTGTACAGAAAACATCAGCGTGACGCTGTCCGTACATATCTTATATTGGTCGAACGGTTCTTTGACAGGGTTGCCATACTTGTCGATGATATTCATGAGTTTATAAACTCCACGTGGGTTTTCTGTCTGTGCCTGTGCTGTCATTCCGACGAGCACGAGCAATAGGGTGATGATATTCTTTTTCATTGTTGTATGGTTTATTTATGGGGTAACGATTTCGAGTCCATCACTGAGTCCTTC
Source organism: Bacteroidaceae bacterium (assembly GCA_017617805.1). Lineage (GTDB taxonomy): Bacteria > Bacteroidota > Bacteroidia > Bacteroidales > Bacteroidaceae > Minthosoma. Next base: position 57,340 of record JAFZVN010000048.1, read on the forward strand.
AAATTCATCAGGGGGAATAGTTCCGTTCATTTTCGCTATTCCATTGATGATAATGTTGGGGAACCTTTTGCGGAGGGCTTGCTCCTCTTTCTCGGTGATTTTACCATCGACCCTGAGGTTGTTGATGGTCATCTTATCCATCCACTCGGGCAGGACGATTTTATCGGTGAAATGGAGGAAAAGTTTCTTGATGTATGGCAATTGGGACAGGTGTTCGGGCACTTTGTTCACCCGCAATTCGATGCCGAAGAAGGAATCTCGTTCATCCATCTTCTTGAGTTTCTCCACGATGGTCTCATCGCTCTCTAATTGTCGCACCACCCAACCCATCTTGGGTGTGAGGGCATGGGTTTTGGTATCGACTTCCGTTCCGATATAGCCAGCGATGAGTTGCATTGGGGTCTCAACGAGCACATTGCCGTTAGCTGGGTCGAGGATTCGGTATTTGAAATCCACATACACACGTTCTGATGGCATCTTATGGGTGTGTGGTACCTTGTCGAGTGTCTGTCCGTCCTCGTCGGGGAAGAACTTGAGAATCCATCCGTCCAGCTCTGTTGGTTGACGTAGGTCACATTTGTCATTTCCTTCCAGTTCATGAGGTCTGTCTTTTTTGACCATGTTCTGCCAGAAGGTCTGGTTGGGCTTTCCCTTGGACGCCTTGACAAACTCGGTCAAAATGGGTGTGAGACTCTGTGGCCATTTCCCGACACCATACTTTTCCAGCTGCTTTGTCTTCTCCAACACCTTCTCCCAATCTTTCGGAGTGCCCTTGAGGGTGACGCTTGGAATGCCGCAGGCCAAATAATGAACTACATAATCAAAGTAGGATTTCACCGATTCCATCAGTGTAATTTGGGAGGTGATGCGCTCAGTGAGTCCCGTGGTGGTGAAATCTGCAGTCATGGTCTTGGCGATATCCCCTTTGGTGTATTCATCGATTTGTGAGGCGAATCCATCGATGAGTTTCTCCCAGTTGGGGTCTCCGTGTATCAGTTCCTCCTCGGTTTCTATCACCAAGTCCATCTTCCCTGTATGGCTTACGAGCTGGTCACGCAGTTCCTCTGGATGGGCATTCACGTAGCGTGCGAATCCTTGGCTGATGAGCAACCATATCATGTCGGGGGAGAGAACGAGGGGACGATGTTCGGCGTAGGCACGCACAATCGTTTGGAAGAACACATCCTTCCCGGTGAAGGTGTAGAACCATTCATGGTCAGAAAAACTTCTTGCCACCCATGTCCGAGTGTCACCAGGAACCCCCTCGTCGTGGAAGATGCCGTTGATTGCTTCAGATCCATTCTTCCAGGCATGTTCCATAAGGGGATATTTATCGATGAAATCAATGTTTTCGTCCACCACAAAGGTGATGCCTCCTTCCATGGACTTGCCGCGTTTATTCCCTTTTTTCTGGTTTTTCTGAGACTCCTTCTCTAATTCATCCTTGATGTCCTGCATGATAGAATCAGCCATGCCGTCTATATTGATTCCAAAGCGATCACGTAAGGGGTCGGTATTCAGTGGCAGTGGAAGCGTATAGGCTTTCGCCACTGATTGATCAGTTGGATTCTGACCACAAACAATAGTGGAGAAGCAGAGGCCAAGAATCGCCAAAAGGGTGATACGATTAGTTTTCATCATGTAAGCTTTTTGAGGTGAAACAATTTTGATGGTGCAAAGGTAGGAAGATTGGAAGAAAACACCAAGAAAAGGAGTTCACAAAAAATTCACATTTGAAGGGAAGGGCCGAAAATAATTCACAAAAAATTCACAGGGTCCTTGTAAGGTATTGAAATAGGATGGGTTATAAGGAAAGGATGAATTTATCCCAATCTTTGGCTGTTCCTTTCCCGTCAAACACTTTTTGTTGCATGCGAAGACGGTTTTGGGACACAGCACTGGTGCCAAGTGCCATCAATTTGGCGATGTTAGAGGGGGCAACTTCCATCTTGATGAGCATACAGATGCGATATTCGGTGTCGGAAAGAGGGTAGAGGGCGAAGAGGCGTTCCCTGAACGATGGGAAGGCTTCCAAGAGCCGTTCTTCCATCTGCTTCCAATCGGTCTCTTTCAGCACTTTATTCTTATAGATATGGTTGGTCAGGAGTTGGTCGATGTCCTTGTCGTAGAACTGTCGCTTGCTCTGTGAGGCAAGGAAGAGCTGGGCAGCATCCTCTTTTCGGAGTTTCCTTTGTCGGCGAAGCACCAGGATGGTTGCAGCAATGATGAGGACTGCAGCAATGCTCACCAGCCAAATCATAAGCCTTTCCTTCGAGTTCTCAGCTTCGAGGCGTGAGTTCTGGGAGTTGAGCGCTTGGTTCCTGACTTGGGTATGCAGTTTCTGGATGCGTACCATCATCTCGGTTTTTGGCATGGTGGTGAGGGTGCTGTCATCCTGCAATTCCTTGATGGTTTGCATGTCTTCGGTGCAATAACGCATGGCCAGCGTGTCGTTCATCTCCTTGCTGTAGAAGTAGGCGAGTTGCTGCATGTCGAGTGCCTCTTCGAACAACCCATTGCGCAAGTAGATGTAGCCGATCTGTGCGTAGCAGCGAATTTTCAGACGTGACACCTCGTTGAGGCTGTCGGCCAAAAGGGCTTTGTGAAAATAGAGAATGGCTTTCTCGCCATTCTGCATGTCAGCATTGACACGTCCCACATAATAATAAGCCTCGGGCAGATGGTTGTTCTTGTCGTGCTTCTCAAGGCGTTCGACTACTGAAGTGATGAGTGAGTCGGACGTATGCGCATGATGTGCCTTGTCATTGGCCTTCACCCTTAGCAGGTCGTAATAGGTTTGGGCATCTTCGTTCGCACTTTTCATCTCCTCCTTCATGCTCATGAGCATGCGTCTTGCACTATCAGCATCCACCTCCGTCAGGCTGTCGATGTCAATAAGAACGCGCTCATGCTGACTCTGCCTGTTGCAACAGGTGGTCAGCATGAGCATAAGGGTGAGGAAAAATGCGATTTTTCTCATGATTTATCTTTCGATGGTCTGTTCGCGGTCTGGACCTACACTGACGATGGTGATAGGGGTCTCCAGTTCCTTCTCCAAGAATGCGATATAGTCGGAGAAAGCCTTGGGGAACTCAGCCTCGCTAGTCATCTTCGTGAGGTCGGTCTTCCAACCTGGCAGTTCCTCATACACAGGCTCGATAAGGCCATCGCTGATGTCGTAAGGGAAGTCGCGGGTGATGCTGCCATCCTTCAGTTTGTAAGCAGTGCAGGCTTTGATGGTGTCGAATCCATCGAGCACATCGCTCTTCATCATAATGAGCTTTGTCACACCGCTGACCATGATGGCATAGCGAAGAGCCACGAGGTCAATCCATCCGCAACGTCTTTCGCGGCCTGTCACAGCACCATATTCATGACCGATGGCACGCATGGTTGCACCGGTTTCATCGAACAATTCTGTAGGGAAAGGACCTGCACCTACACGCGTGCAGTAAGCCTTGATGATGCCGAATACATCGCCAATCTTGTTAGGACCAATACCCAAGCCGATGCAGGCACCAGCACAGATGGTGTTGGAAGAAGTCACGAAAGGATAAGAACCGAAATCAATGTCGAGCATCGTGCCCTGAGCGCCTTCGCAAAGAACTGACTTGCCCTGCTTCAGGAGCTTGTTGATTTCGTGTTCTGAGTCCACAAGCTGGAACTCCTTGAGGTATTCAATACCTTCCATCCACTTCTTCTCCACCTCGGTAATGTCGTAGTCGGTGTAGTTGAGGCTTCTGAGGATTTCCTCATGACGTGCCTTGTGAGCAGCATACTTTTCAGCGAATCCATCGAGGATATCGCCCACACGCAGACCATTGCGGCTGGTCTTGTCGGTATAGGTTGGGCCAATGCCCTTACCTGTTGTGCCCACCTTATTCTTACCCTTGGCAGCCTCATAGGCAGCATCAAGCAAACGGTGGGTTGGCATGATGAGATGTGCCTTCTTCGAGATGTGGAGGCGGTTCTTCAGGTTGTGGCCACTCTTCTCGAGGTCTTTCGCCTCGTCCATAAAGAGATCGGGTGCAAGCACTACGCCATTACCAATGATATTTACTTTGTCACCCTGGAAAATACCCGATGGAATGGAACGAAGCACATACTTCTGTCCCTCAAATTCGAGTGTGTGTCCAGCATTCGGGCCTCCCTGGAAACGGGCCACTACATCATAGCGTGGTGTCAACACGTCCACCACCTTACCTTTACCTTCGTCTCCCCATTGAAGACCCAAGAGTACATCAACTTTCATAATTTGGACCCCCTCCCTGCTCCCCCTGAATGGGGAGAGTATATACCGATATGTCAGTAGCAAGAGAGTTTTAGGGGTGTTTTTTAAGTTATTATAATATTTTTATTGTTTCCGAAGTTACTACTCCGCCCCTTTAGGGGAGGTGAGGGAGGGGTCTCTTTACTTAAACCATTCTGCGGCTTTCGCCAGTTCTTCGTTGATTCTTGCGAATCGTTTCTCCTCCCTGGTGATGCTTGTTTCCTTCTCCTTCTCCATCTTCTTCTTCAGACGTGCCAACTTGGCTTGGCAGATGTTGCAGATGCCATAGATGTAGGTATTGCATCGCAGTTTCTTGAAGCGTGGGGTCTTCACTTTCGAAGCCGCCTGTTCGATGGATGAGTCCTGCAAGTCCCAAATCTTCTGGCATCCTGTGCAGATGTAGTGGTGGTGGGCTGGTCGCCCATAGGCGCCTTCATAAAGAGTGATGCCATCCATATGGTGGCTATAGGCCAATCCGCAATCTACCAAGAGTGCCAGTGTGCTGTAGATGGTGCCTCGGCTCACATGGAAGCTCTCTGGCATCATGGTGAGGATTTCGTCAGCGCTGTGATGTCCCTTCATCTTCGTCACGACCTCCATGATGGCATAGCGTTCTGGTGTTTTCCGCATGCCCTGCTCCGTCATGAAACGGGTCAGGATGTCATGGGGAGTTTCTGCTGCTCGCAAGCCTTCAGTCTTAGCCTTTTTCATTCTGTCATTACGCTATAATCATACCACCTATGCACAATACGGGCACAAATTTAGTGCTTTTCTTTGGGTGCTACAAATAATCCGCCACTTTTTTGACTTTCCGTGCGTTATCTTCGCTCAGAGAGGCATAAATCTGTAGGGCTTTGAGAGCATATTTGTTGTCTAACGATGCACTGGCTTGGTCGAGGAATTCTGCCTCGGCTTCTTCGTTCAGCTCATGTTTTCGGATGATGTGACAGAGGGTCAGAAAACCGTATGTCTGCAACATCTTCTCCTCGCGTGCCATCCACTCGTAAGCTTTTGTGCTGGCGTAGGGAAGGCGTTGAACAAGATACATACAGAACATGGTGGCAATTTCTTCCGTCCGGATTTCTTCTGCCCAAATGTCGCACACTTCTTCTGGCATCTCCTCCGCAGGCATCAGCATACAAGCTAAGATTTTGCACTCTCTGGTGCTTTCATTCCATAGTGCTTGCGCCAAAGCTCGTAGGGAAATCTCCTCAGAAGTAGCGATTTCATCGGCCATCTCGACTAGTCTTGGCAACTCCACGCCCCAATTCACGCGGTAGTCCTCGGTTTGTCTTGCATGTGCCGAGGCTACCCCGTTCATGTAGGCGTGCAGTTCCTTCTTGATGTCGCAGATAAGCTTATTCATTGATGAGTGGCAACGTGGAGTAGTCTTTGCTGTAGCGAAGCATCTGTTCGGCATAACCCTCGGTGTAGGAGATGGTCACATCGGTGATGTTGCCTTGTGCATCACGAACAGCCGTATAGACTGGATTGATGAAGCCCTTGTAGGGAGCGATGTTGAGTTTGGCATAGCGGTCGAGGATTTCCTTGTGGAGTTCTGGGTCAATCTTCACGCCGTAGGTCTCCACGAGGGCTTGTGCGCCCTTGAAATCGCCTGTTGACTTCACACGCTGAATCTCTGCGAGCAATTCGCCAAAGAGACCACGAAGCTTCTGGTAGTCGTTGATCTTCACGAAGGTCTTGCCATCGCGCTTCACGAGTTCCATCACGTTGTCAGCCTTGCCATGCTCGTAAGCCCAACGTGCGATGAGGGCGCGGTTACGCATGTGTGCTTCCTCAATGTTGTTGCCTAAGTTGATGCGTACCAATTGGGTGAGCAAGCCATTCTGCATCTGTGCAATGTAGCTTGCTTTGTAAGCTTCTTCATTGGGCACTAAACCTAATTCCACCAGTTTGGGGTCAGCCAAATAGTAGAGCGCAAAGAGGTCGGCACGTGCTTCCTCAATGGTGCTGCCGTATGCTCTGAGGCTATCGCCATCAACACCCTCCAAGAGTTTGCCGCTTCCATGACCCAGACATTCGTGCAGGTCGGTGTGCAAATCATCGGTCAAATCGCCATATTTCTCCACCAAAGCAATTTCTTCTTTGCCATAGGCGAATTCTTGCAACATGCCGTTGCCTTTCGCTGCTTGGTTGTAAGCATCCGTCAGGTTGCCAATCGTAACAGACTTCGAGCCATGTTCAGCACGAACCCAGTCGCTGTTGGGCAGGTTGATGCCAATGGCTGTAGAGGGATAGAGGTCACCAGCGAGGATGGCTGCCTTGATAACCTTGGCAGTGATGCCCTTCACTTTCTCCTTCTTGAATTCAGGAGCCACAGGTGAATGGTCTTCAAACCATTGTGCATTGGCACTCAAGGTTTCTGTGCGCTTGGTGGCTTCCAAGTCTTTGAAGTTCACGATGCTCTCCCAGGAGCATTTCAGACCCAATGGGTCACCATAACACTCGATGAAACCGTTGACGAAGTCCACCAGAGGGGCTGTGTTCTCTACCCAAGCGATAGAATATTGATCGAAGGTCTTGAGGTCACCTGTCTCATAGTAGGAGATAAGCAAGTCAATCACCTTCTGCTGCTGTTCATCTTCTGCGAAGGGACGTGCCAGTTTCAGGTTCTCCACAATCTTCTTGATGGCAGGACCATAGAGTCCTTCTGTTGTCCACTTTTTCTCGATGAGTTCGCCCTTTTTTGTCTTGACAAGACGTGAATTCATGCCATACATCACGGGGTGGAGCGAATCGCCTTCAGCCTTCTGCTTGGCATAGAAAGCTTCTGCCTCGGCTTGGGTCACATTGTCGTAGTAGTTGCTGGCGCTGGTCTTCACGAGGTCAGCTCCTTCTGCCAGATTCACGCGCTTCTGCAACACGTCTGGATTGAAGATGACATTTGCGATTTCATCAGAGCACACTGCACAGTCTTGCAACCAGCGACGTGTGAATCCAGGCACGAACTTCTCACAACCATAGTGGTGGTGAATGCCGTTGGAGAACCATACACGCTTCAGGTAGGTTTCCAATGCCTTGAAGTTCTGGCTTTCACGGTCGCCTTGATAATTCACATAGACATCCTCCAGCATTTTGCGGATGCGCAGGTTGTACTTGCCGTTCTGGTCGAACAGGATGTCGCGGCCATACAATGCTGCCTCTTGCAGATAGTAGATAAAGGTCTTCTGCTTGAGGGTCAACTGCTCAAATCCCTCCACCTTGTAGCGAAGCATCTGGAGGTCAGCAAAACGTTCGTTGCTGTATTCAAACTTCTTTTCTTTCTTACCTGCCACAGAACTTGGGTTGTCAGTCCGCAAGGAACCTTCGCCCAGCGCGTGAGCTGGCTGTTCGGCACTCACTGTGCCTGTTGCTGCAGCCAAAAGTGCTGTCATCATCATTGTTTTTACTGCTTTATTCATGTTGTTTTGATTTGGATGTGTTCTCTAAACGATACTTCTCAGGCGTCGTTCCTGATACCTTTTTGAAGGCGGTGAAGAAGGATTGTCGGTTTTTGAAGCCCACCAATGTACCGATATCATCGATGGAGTAGGGGGCAAAGCGCTGATCTTTCAGGTGGTGCATTGCCTCTTGTATGCGATATAAGTGTACGATGTCGGTATATCCCATTGCGTACTCCTCTTTGAGGATGCGTGACAGTTGTGATGCCGACACGCCCAATTCCTCGCTCAGTTGTTTGGCGGAATAATTGGGGTCACGATACCGTTTCTTTCTGATGAGGAGGGAATCAATCAGTCTTCTGTGTGTATCCTTCTTGTCCATTTCGCCGACAAAGTTAATGTTTTTCTGTCTAAAAAAGAAGGGAATACGAAAAAAAGTGGTAGGATGAATGTATCCTACCACTTTTTCTGAGGGATTGGACTTGTCCAATCACCGTTTGTTACTTACAATAAGGTTACTCGTAGAAGCCTGTGTAGCGCTGACCTGTAAAGCGGTATAAATAACCAGGGTCTGAGCTGAACTCGATTTCTACGCAGATGCTGTCGTTGGGCTTTCCATGCAAGTTCGTGGCTGCACCTGGCATCACACGTCCATTGATTTGGCAAGTTTCCTCGTCATCATAGATGTTAATCACATCGGTACCAGTGATGGTAAAATCAGAGAGATTGCATCCCACCTTTAGCTTTACGGGCCAAATTTTACCGAGGTCATCTATATAGAGGGAGTCGCTGCGGTTGTCGTTCGTATTGTAGGTGTATAATGTATAGCCTGGATACGTGACCACAGGCTCACTGCCATAGTTGCCATTCTCGTCTAATTCCATGACGTCAATATCTACATCCCATAGGCCAGCCATGTCCTGCACAGCTGTACCTCCAGCCGACTCGTTGGTCTCGGTGCTACAAGAGCTGATACCAAACATTGCAGCGGCTGTGATCATGATTGCTGAAAATATCTTTTTCATAAATGTGCAATTTAATTCTTCGTTAGTATCTATTACGTTAGATTACTCTTCTTCCTCATCTTCCTCATTGAGATTCACTTTCTCCAAGGTTACGTGGAAGTTAATAATACCTGCATACGCCAGCACATAGCTGAATTGGCCTGTGGCTGAGTCGTACGTTCCTTCGAGATCGTCTGCAGCATCACCCCAACCTGGTACATAGCTGTAAATCAGGTTCAATGAACCATCGTCATTGATTGTCACTGCGGATTCCATTGAGTAGTCGCTACCATAGCCTGCGCGTTGGCAATACCAACCAGCCATCAGGTCATCGAAGAAATAATAGTCACCTTTGTTGATGACGAGAATCTCGAATGGACCGCCATATTGAGTGATTGTACCGCCGTAGTCACGGTAAGCATCACTGCTGGTCTGATAGAAGCCTTCGATGGGGTCGTTGGGGTCGAGCACAACAACGGTGCGCTCTTTCTCAACCGTGAAACCATCAGCATTCGTGATAGAATAGGTGACAGAATAGACACCAGAGGTACTGGTATCGACGTTGGAGTTGACGACCACCTGATCAGTGACATCCTCGCCCTTCATTTCGGCAGAGAAGCCTGGCTCCACATAGGTGGCACCCTTGTCCACTACCATGTATTCTTCGCCATCAAGGTTCAATGTCGCATAGTAGGTGACACGCTTATCGGTGTGATCGTCGTTGTCATCGTTGCATGAGAACAAACCGAGTGCCATCATGCTGACAGAGAACGAATATATTAAAAACTTTTTCATAAATTCAGTACAAATAATCTATATTATTACTTTTCTATGATAAATCACTTGATGTCCCAGAACACAGGTACGCTGATGCCCTTGGCGGCTGGCGTGTTCTTATTAGTAGAACGTGCGTCGCTTGAATAAGGAACACGCTTGCAGAGTCCGCCTTCGCCATACTGGTTAACGGCTGGTACAATGAAATCACCTGCGTTGTACTGGTCTACGTCGTTTGCAATCGCTTCTGCTTTTAAAGGAGATACGGCGGGGATGTCTGTGCGGCGTGCCTCAGTCCATGCTTCCAGATGGTCGCGCATGAAGAGTGCCACCCACTTCTGCATGTAGATGAGGTTAAGTTTTTCTGTGTCGGAACCCTTCCATTCACCAAAACCTGTGAGGAACGTATCCACTTCATCGGCGCCCTTAGAGTCGAAGTCAATCTCAACAGCGGCTTCGTAAGCGGCCTTAGCGGCAGCATCATTGTGGTTGAAACGAAGTTCTACCTCAGCAATGAGGAACTGGAGTTCAGACTGCGTGTAGAAATAGACAGGAGCTGCACGGAACACATCGTACTTGATGTTGCTCACGCGGTCATTCTGATACTCAGAAGTGGTGAGTCCCAACCAACCTGGTGTCTTGGTCTTGGAACCAGGAATCTGGCCCGTGTAGGTGCCGTCGTATTCGGCTGGATCCATTGCGTAAGAGATGCGGGGGTCTTCAGTTCCTGTCATGTAAGTCACGATAGGAAAGGCTGCACAGTGGTTGCTGGCACCCAGCGTGTTCTTACAGTCGAACCAAGGGTTGTACTGCCCTTCGGCATTGGAGTAAACGTCCCAAGTGACATCACCGCTGAAGAAATTGTCGTCAGCCACCAGTGCTTTTACTTTTGCTGTGTTGGCTTCCACATTCACGTTACCATCGATAAGACGGAGCAGCATGCGCAGACGAAGTGCGTTAGCAAAACCTATCCACTCTGAGAGTTCCTGGCTCAATAGGGGATCAGTCAGCGTGATAATATCAGCAGCGTCAAGATTCTCTTCGGCCTCGTCCAGTTCGGCAAGCACGCCCTCATAGATGGTCTTGCCATCGTCCCACATGGGGGTAAGGTTGGATGCACCCTGCAAAGCCTCTGTGTAGGGTGCTTCGCCTTGGCAGTCAACGAGAACCTGGTAGGCGTAGGCACGCAGCACGGTGCAGGCAAAAATGTCGGCAGTGTTGGTCGAGCGATCCATGATGTCCTTGAGGTCATTGAGCGCACCGGCAAAGAGCAGACGATAGTCACGGTTGAAGAGGTTCTTACCTTCGTTGATGTTCAACTCGGCAAGGTCGTTATACTGGTTAGCGGTGGGCATCTGATCGAAATACTGAGCGAAGAAGCCCGCATTGGTGAACATATCATCACCGATCACATCGGCAATGAAGTTTTCCGCTGATGGGAAAATCAAGTCGGTGGTCACATCTGCACTGCCCGGAAAGTTCGGATTGTCATTGATGTCCAAGTCGCAGGCAGTGAGCAACAGCACGCTTGATAAAGCGATTGATAATATCTTTTTCATATACTTTCTATGCGTCGTTTAGAATTTAACCTGGAGATTGAAACCAAACTTGCGAGAGCTTGGGTTTGCGCTGTACTCACCAAAGCCACCTGCGAGGTCGTTACCCCAAGAGGTGATTTCTGGATCAATAAATGTGTTGCTGCTGGGTGTCCACACGAAGAGGTTCGTGCCGAAGAAGGTCAGGCGCACATCAGAGAGGAAAGTACGAGCCAACCACTTCTTGGGCAGATCCCAACTGAGGTTGAGAGAACGGAGCTTGAGGTAAGTCTTGCTGATCAGGTTATCAGCATCCATGCCGAGACCACCATTGTTCCAATAGTTGTAGATGTTGGTGGGGGTAAGAGGTGTGGTGTTCTCTTCGTAGATAGGATTTCCATCAGCATCAGCTCCCACTTCTACGACAGAATTTGGAACAACCCAAGGATTACGGTTGTTGTAAGCAGTCTGGATCGCATTACCTGTGAACAGGGAGATGTCGCGAGTACGTGAATACATCAGACCGCCATGACGATAGTCGAAGTCAACAGAGAGTGTCACACCTTTGTAGCGCAGACGTGTGCCAAAGCCCATCTGGAACTTGTGTTGGATAGAACCAATCTCCACCAACTCATCCGTGGTGATAGGCAGACCGTTCGAGTTAACGATGACCTTTCCGTCTTCAGTCTTCTTATTGGTATATGTTTTGATGATACCAACCTCGCGACCCTCAATAGCATAAAGTTCGCAGCCACTGAATCCTGCGTCAATAGCTTGTTCGTTGCCTTCCGCTCCTTCAGGAAGAGAGAGCACTTTGTTCCAGTTCTTTGTCCAGTTGAAGGTGAGATCCCACTGGAAGTCGCCAATCTTCACTGGAGTGCCCTCTACGAGCAACTCAAGACCACGGTTGCGGATCTTACCGAAGTTTGTGTTTTGGAGAGTATAACCAGTAGCGGGATCCATGTCAAGCTGGACGGCTTGCTTATCGGTAACACGGTTGTAGAAAGCAAAGTCGAAACTCAAGCGGTTTTTCAAGAAGGCCATGTTCAGACCCAACTCAACCTCAGATGTCATCTCAGGAGAGAGTGAGTTACTACCGAGAGTGTTGCCCACTGTATAGGCATTGGTGCCTGTCTTCGTGAATGGGAAGTTGGAAACTCCGAAGTAAGTGGATGAAGCTGCACCCTGTGCATAGACAGATTTAACCATATAAGGAGTAGCGTCGTTACCAGTCTTACCCCATGCAGCACGGAATTTACCGAAACTAATGATGTCCTTCAATTCAGGCTTGAGCAACTCTGAGAACACGAATGATCCCGTGATGCCTGGATAGAAGAAAGAGCGGTTGCCCTTAGGCAGGGTAGAAGACCAGTCGTTGCGGGCAGTCACAGTCAGATAGAGGAAATCCTTGTAGCCCACTTCGCCTTGGAAGTAACCACCAATCAGACGGCGCAGACGTGTGTACTGATCAACGGTGGGTATTTCCGAAGAGTTGGAGAGGTTGTACCATGTTGGGATGGTCAAACCTGTCACGGCTGCACTGAGATAAGTGTACTTGCGCTCGTTGCCGTTGACACCTGCGACGGCATTGACATGCCAGTCATCATTAATCTGCTGGTCGTAAGTCACGAAGAAGTTCTGGTCAATTTCGCGGTTGCGGTTGGTCTGCTGAGACACAGAACCTGTGGAACCATCGAAGGTAGAAGCACCATTCAGACCCAGATAAGTCTGGCCGAAGAGAGATTGCATATTGGGTCTGCCTGCATTGTGGTGACCTGTAGTGGTGTCAAGACCGAAACGATATGTGGCCTTGAAATACTTTAAGAAGTCATAATCCAACTGGAGTTTGCCATAGAAACGCTCGCTCTCATACTCGTTTTGGTTGTTTTCGAGCAACCAATATGGGTTCGTGATGCCATAAGGAGTATAGTAGTAACCAGGGGTGTTGAAAGGATCGCTTGTGTCCTTCAGCTCGGCGATACTAATATCACGAGGAGTCTGCATGATAGCGTTATACATGGAACCTTCCTTCTGACCTGTCGAAACAAAGTTGTTTTGTTGGTAAGCATAGTTCAGAGAAGTGCTGAACGTGAAGTCCTTATACTTGTGGCTGCCACGGGCGCTGAACGTGTACTTCTTGTAGCTGTCAGCATCAGTTGGGATGATACCATTTTCCTTGAGCTGGCTGAGAGAAACGAAGAAGTTGCTGCGACCATCGTCTGAGGCACCATTGAAGCTGACGCTGTTGTTGTATCTGAAGCCTGTGTCGAAGAAGTCCTTGATGTTGTTCTTCACGGGCGAATAAGACTTGATCAGCTGGGAGTTGTTGTAGATGGAACCATATTTCAAGACAGAGCCATCGAAGGCAGGACCCCAAGAACCGTTCTCGTCATCGGTCTTGTCGCCATACCAACCCATACCGAATTGATTCTGCATCTGAGGAACGCGGAGCACAGATTCCCACTGCACACCACCATTATATTCGATGCCGATACCCTTGCTGGCCTTCTTACCAGACTTGGTGGTAATCATGATGACACCAGCGGCAGCACGGCTACCATACAGAGCTGTTGCAGCTGCACCCTTCAGCACGGTCATGCTCTCCACATCCTCTGGGTTCACGGCATTGGCACCGTTACCGAAGTCGAAACTGTTGTTCAGCTCGTCGCCACTGCGGTGAGTGGTGTTATCCAATGGCACACCGTCTATCACGTAGAGGGGCTGGTTGCCGCCCAAAGAGCTGATACCACGGATGATGACTGAATTTGAAGCACCAGGGTCGGTAGAAGTGGTAGAGATTTGCACACCGGCAATCTTACCTGCCAAACCCGACATAATGTCGTTGGTGCGGGCCTCGATGATTTCGTCAGCCTTCACTTGAGTGGCTGAGTAACCCAGAGCCTTTACTGAACGCTTGATACCCATAGCAGTGACGATAACGTCATTCAGAGCCTTAGAATCACTCTCGAGGATGATCTTCAGGTTGGGTTTGATGGTAACTTCTTTAGTTTTCATACCAATGTACGAAACCATCAGCGTTGTTGCAGAATTTGGAACATTCTTGATGTTGAAGTTACCCTCAAGGTCTGTTGCAGAACCTATTGTGGTACCCTTCACAAGAACCGATGCTCCAACTACAGGTTCACCCAGATCGTCAACGACTTTACCAGTCACTGTCTTCTGGGCAAACGCCATGCTAACTGCCATGAGGCAGACAGCAAGGAACGACCATAATCTTTTTTCCATTCTTTTTGTGATTAGTTGATATTATTGGTTAGAATTAATTAACATTCGGGCACAAAGGTAACACTTTTTAATAAATACTACAATATTATTTAATTTTTTTGATACAAATTTACAAAAAGAAGTGAAAAATGCAACAAAAAGTCCCTTCTCCCCTTACATTTGGACACGCATTATTAATATTATATATACACATTATTAATATTATATATAAGGATTAATATGATATATAAGGAACCACTGTTTCCGGTGGATTCTCTTCAATTACCAGTGACTCTTCTTCAATTTTGTTGAAAGTGTATACATCTTTTCTTTTTTCTCGCTTGGATATTTTATGTTTCCAGTGCAGAAACTTATGTTCTCAGTCCGAAAACATGTGTTTTCAGCGCAGAAACACATGTACTCAGTGCAGAAATAAAAAAATTCTTTCATAGCAAGAACTTTTTCTCAAGGGCACTCCGGTTCATCAGATTGGAGCTGTCGCAGCCCTGATTGCCGGGAAACCTTGTCCAAATCCTCCTCTTTTCCTCCGCGATTTTGTCCAATCCCTCCCTTTTTGCCGTTTTTCCGGAAAAAAGTTCCTGAAAAATTTTGCCGTTCCGAAAAGTTGGCGTACCTTTGCACTCGCTTTCGGGAAGCGGCCGGGGCTGTGGCTCCGGTGGCATTTTTTTGCCCGCTTTTCCGGAGGTGCTGAAACTCGATCTTTGACAGACTGCGAACAGAACAAGACAAGCAGCGCGCACGCACATTATAATATATATA
>JAFZVN010000049.1 GCA_017617805.1 Bacteroidaceae bacterium
ATTGCAGCTGCCAAGGGTGGCACCTCGAACGCTGGTACAGGCTCTGAGACTGGCGGCAGCACGAATCAGGGCGGAACAACGAATGAATCGAATGGTGGCGGCTCAGGCACTGGCACCGTCACTCCTGGCGGTAACACCGGAGGCGACCCAGACGCTGGCGACTTCGGAGGATAGTCAGGCAGAGCCTGAAGTGAAAAGTGAAAAACGAAAAGTGAAAAATCTAAGTTTCTTTGAACTCGGGTTGTCAAAAATGAAAGAGAAGGTTGCAGGGATTGCAGCCTTCTCTTTTGGTGTTTTGCTGTGTGTCAGTTCTGCGATTTGTCGGAGCCGAGGGGTTAGCGGGTTTCCATTTCTTCGGTCATGTCGATCTCGTTGCCCTGGGGGTCGAGTATCTTGTATTGGAGGAAACCGAGTTCCTGGCTGGGATAGACTTTCACGCCAAAGCCGTAGGTCATCTGCCAACGCAGATAGAGGCTGATGAGGCCTTTGGTGATGTAAGCCTCTACGTATGGATTGACGTAGAGTTTGAATTTCTTGATACCAAGATTCTTGACAATGTAGTCGATTTTGCGCTCCAGGGTGTCTGTGAACATGATGGAGGGCTGTACGACGCCTTTTCCGAAACAGGTGGGGCAGACTTCTTCCACATGCATGTCCATGGCTGGACGTACTCGCTGGCGGGTGATCTGCATGAGTCCGAATTTGCTCAGCGGCAGAATGTTGTGCTTGGAGCGGTCGCTCTTCATGAGCTGTGTCATGTGTTCGTAGAGTTTCTGATTGTGCTCTGAGCTGTTCATGTCGATGAAATCGACCACGATGATGCCGCCCATGTCGCGCAGTCGCAGCTGGCGTGCCAGTTCTTCGGCGGCTTCCATGTTGACTGTGAAGGCGTTTTCCTCTTGGTTGTCAAGTCCTCGGTTGCGGTTGCCTGAGTTGACATCGACCACGTGCAGTGCTTCGGTGTGCTCGATGATGAGGTAGGCTCCGTGCTTGAAGCTGACGGTTCGTCCGAGTCCTGACTTGATTTGCTTCGTGACTCCGAAGTTATCGAAGATGGGGGCATTGCCTTTGTAGAGCTTGACAATCGACTCTTTGCCTGGTGCGATGAGGGCGACGTAGCGTCTGACTTCGTTGAAGACATCTTCGTTGTTGACGTGGATGCTTTCGTAGGAAGGGTTGAAGAGGTCGCGCAGCATGGAGACAGTTCGGCCAGTTTCCTCGTGTGCAAGTACTGGCAGACTTGTAGCTTTTTGAATCTTCGTGATGCAATTGTTCCACGATTCGACGAGCAAGCTCATCTCGTTGTTGAGTTCGGCAGCGCGTTTGCCTTCTGCCACTGTGCGTACAATCACTCCGAAGTTTCGGGGTTTGATGCTCTGAATGAGTTGTTTCAGACGTGCGCGTTCCTCTTTTGACTTGATTTTGGAACTGACGTTGACTTTGTCGTCGAAGGGGATGAGGACGATGAATCGTCCGGCGAATGAGATCTCTGCTGTGAGTCTTGGTCCCTTCGTGTTGATGGGCTCTTTGGTGATTTGCACCATCACCTCTTGTCCCAGTTCGAGCACGTCTTGAATGCTTCCTACTTTCTCCAGCGACGGCTGACCTGCTGCTTTCGCCATGGGTGCGAGTTTGCGTCGGTCGCTCACCACTTGTTTCACGTATTTCTCCAATGAGAGAAAATACTTGCCTAAATCTTGGTAGTGCAGAAATGCTTCGCGTTCATGACCCACATCGACGAAACATGCATTGAGTGCCGGCATGATTTTCTTCACTTTTCCGGCGTAGATGTTGCCTACGGAGTACTTGCTGTCTTGACCTTCTTTCTGAAACTCGACGAGCTTCTGGTCTTCGAGCAGCGCTATGGTCACTTCCTTCGGCTGAGCATCGATGATTAGTTCGCTGGTCATTTTTGCTTACCTGTTTAGTGTTGTTTTTAGTTTCATCCTCGGACGGGTTGTCATCCTCGCTCAGATGTGCTCATCCTTGGATGGTGTTGGACCTAAAAAATAAACCCTATATGATTCCCCTCACAGAGAATGGTTCATACAGGGTTCATTCTTCTTTCGTCGAGCGGTTTACTTGCTCTTGTGACGATTCTTTCTCAGTCTCTTCTTACGCTTGTGAGTAGAGATCTTGTGTCTTTTCTTCTTCTTACCGTTTGGCATAATTGATGAAAATTAAGTTGTTTATAATTTGTTTTGTAATGTCTTTTGTTGGGCAGAAATGGTTCCGCCACACCTATTTGAGGTGCAAATTTAGTGCTTTTTGTTGAATATAGGAAATATTTATCCGTGAAATTGCCTTACATGTGCTGAATAATCGGCAAAAAAGCCTAAATTTGCACAAAATTACGCATAAAGTTTATGAACAGAATACTATTTTCCCATCGTGAGGCGTCTGTCAGACGTAGGGCTTCAATCCTGCTCTTCATGTGCTGTTGGGGAACGATGACTGTCTGTGCGCAGTCGGACAATGGAGGTGCTTCGTATGCCAGAACTGCTTCGTCGGTTGTGTCGAAATACAAGAAGCAGATCCAGCAGTCGGGCAAGCGTGCCATCACGCTTCCTTCGGATTCGGCTGATGTGGCGATGTCTCCTTATTTATATACGTTGATGGGACCTGGCATCTATTTCAGTTCTGCCATGAAGGATGGTTTCAGCGTGAACTATCAGCTGCCTTGGGAACGAGAGGCAAGGAGCATGGAGCAGGGGACAAGGAACGAGGAACGGATGATTTCAACGGCAAATCGTGCGCTGATGAGTGCCTATGTGTCCCGTCCCTCGGCTTTCCGCTATCATGATTCGCAGGTCACATCGGAGGACATTGTGGTGTCCACCTCGGCCACAGAGGCGAAGAAGGAAGACTTGACGGAGATTTATAACAAGGTGGATGAGATCAAGGATGTGACTGATGTGGTGGATAACGTGGAGGTGGATTTGCAGATTCAGAAGCCGAACTTCTGGAGCACATCGGGCAAGTTCGGTTTGCAGTTCACGCAGAACTATTTTTCGGAGAACTGGTATAAGGGTGGTAACAACAACGTGACGCTGCTCTCCAGCCTCCTGCTTGAAGCAAACTACAACGACCAAAAGCGTCTGACGTGGGAGAACAAGCTCGACCTCCGACTGGGCTTCGTGACAGCGACTTCTGATTCCGTCCATCGCTATCTGACGAACAACGATAAGATTGACCTCTTCTCGAAGTTGGGTGTGAAGGCTGCCAAATCGTGGTTCTACACCTTCTCGGTGGAGGGCAAATCGCAGTTCCTGCCTGGTTATCGCAGCAACGACCGCAGGGCTTACTCCAAGTTCCTGGCTCCGTTGGATGCCTATGCCTCACTCGGTATGGACTTCAAGCCTTCGCTGAAGAATGGCAACACGTTCTCTCTGGCGCTGCTGCCATTCTCTTACAAGATGCGCTACATCGGTGATGAGGAGGAAACCATTCATTCGTCGTACAACATGCGGGACAAGGATTTCCAGCAGGACTTCGGTTCGAGAATCGAGCTCAATTCCAAGATCACCCTCGCCAAGAACTTCATCTGGCGCTGCCGTTTCTACAGCTTCACCTCTTACGAGTATGTGGAAGCAGAATGGGAGAATGTCTTTACGTTCCAGTTCAACAAGTACATCTCCAGCGAAATCAACACGCTGTGGCGCTTTGATGATAACCGCGATATGAAATACTTTGATGACACATTGGGCTATTTCCAATTCAAGGAGTATTTCACCTTGGGTCTTTCCTACAACTTCTGATGGTTGGATATAAAAAAGAATAGGGTAGTGGTCCTGTCGGCTACTACCCTTATTTATTGTTGGAGGTTGATGTCTGTCAGAGTTTGAATTTGAGAATTTTGCCTCCGTTGGCTGGAAGTTCCACATAGAGCGTTCCATCAGGAATGAGTCGTTGGGGCTTCTCCTTCTTGCCTGTGAGCAAGTCCTTGCAATCGTAGTCCTTGTCGCTGACGGGGATATCCATGCACTCGAACGCATGGGCTGGAATCTTCACCCATGACCGTGCTGGTGCATCGTCGAAGTTGGCAATCACGAGCAGCAGGTCTTTGTCCTTCTTGCGGAGGAAGGCAAATTGGCGATGTTCGTTCATGCCTTCGTGCTGGTTCACATACATGATGTCGAAGAACTGACCCTCACGGATGGCTTTCTCTGAATTGCAGAGGTTGAGCACCTTGGTGTAGTATTTCTGCAAGTCTTTCTCTTCTTTCGAGAGGAGTGAACCGTCGAACTTGTTGTTGTTTCTCCAACGACGGATCAAGTCGATTGTCCAGTAGTCGAAGATGGTTGTGCGTCCATCCTGTCCGCTAAATCCCTCAGAGTACATTCCTTTTTCGCCCAAATCCTGACCGAAATAAACCATCATCGGATTCGTGTTCATCAATGCGCTGACCAACAGGGCTGGTTTGCCTTTTTCCGCATTGCCAGCAAAGAACTTGGAAGCGATGCGCTGCTCGTCGTGATTCTCGAGGAAGTTGAGCATGTGGCTCTGAATGTCGTTCACACTCTGCCAAGCTGACGTGATGCTGGTGGCGCTGTTGTTGCCTACCATGACCGTACGGATGGTGTCGTAGAGACCTACCTTATCATAGAGATAGTCGAAATGTCCACGATGGATATAGTTGCGATACTCATGTGGATTGTACACCTCAGCAATGAAAATGAGGTCTGGGTGCTTCTCCTTCACCTGCGGAATGACCCATCCCCAGAAGTCGCAAGGAACCATCTCGGCCATATCGCAACGGAAACCATCAATTCCCTTGCCTGCCCAGAAGAGCAGGATGTCACGCATCATCAGCCATGTGGTAGGAGTGGAAGGAGAGAAAATCAGTTGATTGGTGCCCTGATAATCGACACCATAATTGAGCTTCACCGTCTCATACCAGTCGTTTTGACCCACCCATGAAGTGAAGCAGTCGTTGCCTGTCACCTTTGCGGGACTTTCCACATAGTCACCCATCTCGTCATCATGCAAGGAGAAGTTGGGCGAGAATTTAGTGCCAGGCAGGTAGTAGAAATTGTTGTAGGGGCTGAACGCTGTGGTGGTATCATCCTCTTCGCCGAGGTCTTTCACACCTTCTGGCTTGGCATCTGAATGATACTGACGAGCCACATGATTGGGCACAAAGTCGATAATCATCTTCAAATCGGCCTTGTGGGTACGCATCACGAGATTCTCAAACTCCTTCATGCGTTCAGGCACTTTGGTGGCAAGGTCTGGGTCAATGTCGTAGTAATCTTTGATGGCGTATGGACTACCTGCATTGCCTTTCACCACAGCTGGATGGTCTTTCTGAATGCCATACTGCGTGTAGTCAGCCTTGGTGGCATGTTCGATGAGACCAGTGTACCAAATGTGAGTAGCACCTAACTTTTTGATTTCGGCAAGCGCGGCTCCAGTGAAGTCTGCCATCTTACCGCAACCATTCTCCTTCTTCGTGCCGTTGCTCACGTTCTTGTTGGCGTTGGCTCCGAAGAGGCGAGTGAAAACTTGATAGATAATAGGCTTTTCCATGATATAGGGGTCTTTTGAGGTTTGAGGCTGCGCAGTTGCATGGCAGCAGCATATCAGCCCAACTACCATGCAACTGTAGAACCTTGTTTTTATGTTATGCGATGCCATGTGCGGTCACATTACGATCGATCTTTGCAATCATACCCTGCAGCGCCTTGCCAGGACCACACTCTGTGAAGTCTGTAGCACCAGCAGCAATCATAGCCTGCACCTCGTATGTCCACTTCACAGGAGCGGTCAACTGAGCGATGAGGTTCTGCTTGATTTCCTCAGGGTTAGTGTGAGCCTGAGCGTCCACGTTCTGATAAACAGGGCACTTAGGAGCAGAGAAAGTAGTGGCCTCGATAGCAGCCTGCAACTCGTCCTTGGCTGGCTGCATGAGAGGGGAGTGGAAGGCACCGCCCACAGGGAGTGGGAGAGCGCGCTTAGCACCAGCGGCTTTGAGGGCTTCGCAAGCCTCGTTCACAGCTTCCACATTACCAGAGATGACCAACTGACCAGGGTTGTTGTAGTTGGCAGGAACCACGATGTTGCCTGGCTTGGAGATAGATGCACAAACTTCCTCCACTTTGGCATCGTCGAGACCAATGATGGCAGCCATCGTAGAAGGAGCAGCCTCACATGCCTTCTGCATGGCCTGAGCACGCTGTGACACGAGCTTCAAACCATCCTCGAAAGAAAGGGCACCAGCAGCAACAAGTGCTGAGAACTCACCCAAAGAGTGACCACCTACCATGTCGGCATCAAATGCGTCGCCCATGCAGATGGCTGAAATAACAGAATGGAGGAACACAGCGGGCTGAGTCACCTTGGTCTGCTTCAGTTCTTCAGCTGTGCCTTCGAACATGATCTTCGTGATGTCGAAGCCAAGGATTTCGTTTGCCTTGTCAAAGAGTTCCTTTGCTTTAGGATTCGTGTCGTAGAGGTCTTTGCCCATTCCTGTGAACTGAGCGCCCTGACCTGGGAATACAAATGCTTTCATGTCTTTTTGTTTTTAGTCAAGAAAAGCACCTTCCCCTTGAGAAAGATGCTTTATTTAGTCACTAATGTTGATTTACTTTACCTTCTCAACGATAGCCTTGAATGCCTCTGCGTTATGAACTGCGAGGTATGCAAGTGTCTTGCGGTTGAGGTCGATACCTGCCTTGTGGAGGGCGCCGATGAACTGAGAGTAAGACATACCTTCAGCACGAGCGGCTGCGTTGATACGCTGAATCCAGAG
>JAFZVN010000050.1 GCA_017617805.1 Bacteroidaceae bacterium
GGTCAGCGCAAGCCCATCAGCCACTATCGTTCCATGCTATGGAACAAGGATGGCGAGCAACTTTACATGGCAGTACGTGAACCTGATGGCTATCTCGGAAAGATACACACCACGATGTGGAGCGTATGGCCTACCTACGAGAGTTGGACATGGCCCGGACACGAAGGTAAGAACATCGATGTGGAGGTGTATTCACACGAGCCAAAGGTGCGCCTATACCTGAACGACCAGCTCATCGGCGAGAAAGAAGTGGCACAAGGTATGGCCACGTTTACGCTGCCCTATCAGCCTGGTAAGCTCCGTGCCGAGGCTGGCGAGGAAACGGTCTCTCTACAGACAGCCAATGAAACCAAGTCCATCCGCCTGACAGCCGACCGCACAGCGCTAAAGGCCGACGGGCAGGATCTTGCTTTCATCACGGTTGAGTTGACAGATGCTGATGGCATTGTGAATCTCACTGCCAACAACGAGTTAACAGCCGCTGTCAGTGGTTCAGCCACACTCATCGGCTTCGGCAATGCCGACATCAAAGACTGCGACCGTTACACCAACAACACTCACAAGGCTTGGAAGGGTCGTGCCCTGCTCGTTGTCAGAAGCACAGGAAAGAAAGGCAAGGCAACGATAACTGTGCAAGGAAAAGGCCTGAAGCCAGCACGTGTCAATTTATCTTTTAATGATACAGCCTTGTAACTAAGTGCTATCTTGAATAAAAACAGCGGGGAGCAGCATCCACAACGGGCGCTGCTCCCTTGCAATAACAATCAGAGTTTCTCTTATTTGATTAGAAGTTTCTTTCCGTTGCGGATGATAATGCCACGATAGGAAGATGCATCGACACGGCGACCGCAGAGGTCATAACAGGGCTGATGGGGGGATGTGGCACGAAGGTCTGCGATTGCAGATGTCTCTATAGGCAGAATATCGTCAGACAAAGAGCTGGAGACATAACTCACCTCGCCAGAGCCCAAGAACGTCACCACACCTTGTCCTTCCACCAAAAGCGGTTGATTGGCTGGTACAGTGGTGGTAGCCACTGGAGTTAAGTCTTCTGTCAACACAAAGACATCTACGCCATCAGGCACAGTGGCTTGGAAAGGAATCTGCACGATATGCTGTCCATTGACCACACAAGTATAAGAAGCCTGCGTAGCTGTAAAGGTCTGAGCTGGACGGAAGAAGCCAAGGTGTTCGTCAATCACCAGCGATGCACAAACACCATCCTTCACCACGTTCGTTCCAGACAATTCGCTGTCGCCAGACACAAAGACCACACGGTTACTGCCCTCTAACCACGACAAGGTGGCAGGCAAACCTGTGACCGCAGTCATATCGATGCTGGTGCAGGAAGGATCTGTTGAGAAGTCAAGCACATAACTGTCATCGGCCACATACACACCACTCAGCGTTCCTGCATAGAGGTTGTTGCCACTGGTCAGATAGACATCGCCGAAGGTGAACTGCAGGTTTGATGACCAGTTGTTGTTCGTCATGGAAATCAGGCCGATGCAGCCATCAGTCAGTGTAGCTGTCGAGAGGTCGAAGACCCATTGGAAGTTCTCATGAACAGGGAAACTCAAATCACCATAATCATAGGTGGACACCTGTCCTTGACTATTGACGTAGGTCAGCGTGGTCAGTGCGGACGAGTAGTTCAGGTTCGATGACAAAGTCTTCACCTCAAACACCAGTTTCGTCATATCCTCATCCAGTTTCACATAGCCGTAGTTGGCATTGGTACGGGCGCTGATAAGTGGTGTGCTATGGTTGAAGGTCTTCGACGTGCCACTCAGCTTGTAGGAGGAGCCGAAGGTGGTCTTGGTGGTGGTCAAATCATCGATCCGCTTGCGGTCGTAAACGCTGATGCTGCCTGTCATGTTTGAAGGCTGACGTTCCTGCGACTTGATAAACATCACCGTCACCACGCTCTTGGCTGCGATGGGAACTACTGGACGGCAGGTTTCTGTCTCTGGAGTCAAGGCCGTCTTCTGGAAATTCCGACTTTCACCCGTTGTCCGAAGCTCTCCCTGCTGGGTATAGAACGGCAGATCGAAAGTCAAGTTGAGGGCATTGTCTGTAGCATTGGCCATGACAGCAACCAGCGTATCTCCTGTCTGCGACAGATAGGCAGAACCCTCCAGATTGCCACCAAACGTGGCATCGATACGCGTCATGCCTGTCACGAACTTAGCGAAGTGAGCCATGATGTAACCACGCTTGGTGATAACTCCATTGGAGGTACCATTCTGACCGTCACCCATCATCGCATAGAATCGTTTGGAGGCATAGTGTACCCATGCATTGAAATCACCCAACATACAGGTGTTGATAGCCGTGAAGAAATTGAAGAAATCCTGTGAGAAATCGAATTTGCGGCTTGTCGGCTGGTTTTCGTTCCAATTGATGAGAAACTCAGTCATCCATATTTCCTTGCCTTTCTTGGCGAGGTTCTTATAGGCTGAGCCGATGCCACCATACTGATGGCCGCCATAGATGTCGAAGCAATCGATCACGTCCGTCTTGTTCAGCTCATTGGCATACCCATCAGAACAACCTATCGACTCTGGGGTGATTATCTTGCAACTGATTTGGCGTCCATAGGTCTTCACAAACTCTGCCATCTCGCTGGTTGTCCACTTACAACCTGCATAGGTAGGTGTCCAGTCAGGCTCGTTCTGGATGGAGATAGCATCCAACTCGACGCCATTTTTACGCAAGTACTGCACATATTTCTCCAAGTATGCGGCATAGTCTTTCCAGTTCTCTTTCTTCAGAGAGCCCACCTCCCCTTTGTCGTTCGTGGCATCGCTCGAACCATTGGTTTTCCATTCCTTGGGCTGTCCCCAAGGTGAAGCAAATACAATGAGTCCCATCTTCTTCGCCAACTTGGCTGTGGCCAGCGATTGTCCCCAAGAACCTTCGCCGATGGGCAGGTAGAGGCGCATGATGTTACACCCCAAGGTGCTTGTCGAACCCCACACCTTCTTGATCTCAGCTTCCGTCATGTGGTTATAGCCAAACTGAGGCGAACAAACAAAACCTCCAAATCCTGTGATACGCTGGTGCGTGCTTTCTGCATCGAAACGTACCGTTGCCGTTGTCTGTGCCATCGCTGCCAACGTACCCCCAATGCAGAGCCATGCTGCCAGCAGGTTTCTTCTTAACATAGTCTTGATCATTATCTTTCTTTCCATAAGTTTTGGTGATATTACAAATTGATGTCACAAAATGAGCGAGATTATTTCATGTCACTATGGCTATAATTTGATTCGTCCATGAAGAGGTAGGAAGGTTTGTAGCCGCCAAAGTCAACAACAATCTTCTCGAATACGAGACCTGGATGTTGCGGACACAGGGTGAGTTCGTGGATGCCATCCTTGCTGACAGGCAACTCCACCTCTTTCTCGATGATGCGGCGAGCCACTGTAGGATAGAAGATGGAATACATGTAAGGCTGCTTGTCAAGGAGGGTCTTGTTGAAGTTGATGGTTTCAGACTTATCTCCATCGAGGTTGATCGTACATTCATGACCGCCCACATTCAGGAAATCGAGGGTGGATTTGACGATGACATGCACCTTGACCTGCTTCGTGCCTTCGGGCAAGTTGAAGCGATAGGTCAGCGAGGCATCATCCACAGGCTTCGTGTAAGGAGTCAGGGCAACGGCACTGCGTGTGCGTCCGTAATAAGGATAGACGCTCCATTGGGTTTCTTTCGAGGCATCAGCTCGATAGAAATGTTCGGCTTCCATCGAAACATAGCCATTGCTGGGTTGGAAGGTATAACCACCAGCGACATCTTCAGGAACAGAGATGGTGGCAGGAAGCTTGTCAGCACGGAAGTTGTCATCCCAGCTGGTATAGCCGATGTGCTTCTGAATCATCATGCCGTTCCACTTTCCACCAGCAATATCGCTGTTATAGGATGCGCAGAGCAGGGAATCACGATGGAAACAACGCTTCACCTCAGCAGCCCACTCGTTGGCATCAGGACTGCCAACCTTTGCCAAGTGGTGGTTCATGGCCTTCGCATAGTACATATCGTAGAGGTTCGCCATCGCCTGGACAGGGAAGAGAATAAGTTGACGGTAGAAGTCACGAGCATCCTCTGGAATGTCCTGATAGAGACGCAGAGCACGTACTTCGAGACGCTGGTAGGCATCAGCCACTTGTCGCCATTCACCCGTCTCCACGTTATAGGTGCCATCATCCAACATCTCAGGAGTGACACGCGCCATGTATTGGCAGTTGCGGTTGTAGATGTCAGCAGCTTCTTCTGCTATCTCATCGCTGAAAGCACTACGGAAGTAACGGAAAGTATGATCAGTAACGGTCTGCAGGGTATATTCTTTCGGATTCCAAGCCATATCCATGAAGAGTGTGATGGGATACTCCATCGGCTTCAAGTCGCCGACATTGAGAATCCACATGCGCTGGATGCCAAAATCGTAAGCCAATGAGAGCTGTTCGAACATCTGCTGTGTCTGTGTGACATTGAGCCATTTGGTGTTGCGAGGCGCACCCACATAATCCACATGATAGTAGATGCCCCAGCCACCTTTGCGGCTGCGCTCCTCTTTAGTCACAGGCACACGACGGATGTCGCCCCAGTTGTCATCGCTGATGAGAATCATCACGTCATCTGGCACTTTGAGACCAGCATCGTAATAATCCTGCACCTCCTTGTAGAGTGCCCACACCTGCGTAGTCTTCTCAGCAGGTTTACCTGTCACTTCCTTGATGATCTGACGCTGGTTGTTGATGATACGTTCCATCAACTTCGTGTCGGCAGTTTGGCTCATGGCTGCATCGCCATCACCACGCATACCAATGGTCACGATATCTTCTGTGCCCTTCATACGCTCGATACCCTCACGGAAGAACTGATCAAGCTTCGTCTGATTGGTCTGATAGTCCCAAGCTCCCCACTCACGGCGATGACGGGCATACTCTTGGTGGTTACGAGCCATGGGTTCATGGTGGGAAGTACCCATCATAATGCCCATACGGTCGGCCAATTTGCCATTCTCTGGGTCATCAGCATAGAAAGCCCAACCCCACATGGCTGGCCACATCATGTTGCCCTTCAGACGGAGAATCAGTTCGAACACCTTCTCATAGAACTCATGACCTCCATATCCAGTGCCGAAGGTGTTCTTCACCCAAGTGGTCAGACAAGGTGCCTCATCGTTCAAGAAGATACCACGAAATTCCACAGCTGGTTCGTCATCAGTGTAGGTTCCTTTGATGATATAGGCATCGTCGTGATGAGCAACAGGAGCATCAGCCCACCAATACCAAGGCGAAACACCCAACTGACGGCTCAACTCATAGATGCCATAGATGGTACCACGTTTGTCGCTGCCTGCAATGACCAACTGCTGCCCCACAGTGGTGATGATATACTTCTCACGCTTCCCTTTCAAGTCGGTCAGCTTCAGCTTGTCAATATCCTTGTTCTTGCCCAGTGTGCCAATAAGGATAAGCCCCCTTCCATCTTCCCCCAAAGGGGAGGTGTTGCCATCCGGATGGGTCTTCCCCCCTTGGGGGGATATGAGGGGGGCTTCACCCAACACCCGTTTCATGTCCTCACGCAGGTTCTGAATGGCGATCTTCACTCCATCGTATTCCTGCTCACTATAACTTATCGTAGCACCTTTCAGCGACAAGGCTCCATCTTGTGGCGTGAAGGTGACAAACGACTCTGCGGCAAACATTCCGTTGCAGACTGCAAAGAATGTGAATAACACTACAATAGTTTTTATTTTCATATTCATATTTTGGCGGTATTACGAATTGATGTTGCAAAGTTAGCGAGATTTCAGGCAAGTAGCCTTTTTGTCGTGTTACTAAAATTTTTTGAACCGTTACATGCACCGCTCTCATCATCTGAGAAAAGAAGAAAAGTGCTGATTCAATGAAGAACCAGCACTTTTCTGTGTGTGTATGGAATTGAATTATTTGAACAACAGCTGAGCCATCTCCTTGAGGCTGCGACGCCAAGTGAGGAACTCATGAGCTGTACCTTCAGACACGTATGAATAAGCATTGAAACCAGCAGCCTTGAGGTCTTCCACCGACTTCTTCACGCCGTCAGGATTCTCCTTCGAACCACAAGAGGTGAAGATGAGCTTTGGTTTTGCCTTACCCTCGAAATCAGATGGAGCGTATGTGCCACCACTGAGAAGTCCGCAAGAGCCAAACACTTCTGGACGAGCCAAAGTGATGTTCTTGGTCTCCATACCACCCATTGACAGACCTGCCATTGCACGGCTTTCTTGCTTGGCGATGGTACGGAAGTGGCTATCCACGTATGGAACGAGCTCGTCAACGAGCACTGTCTCGAAATCCTTGTAGTTGAAGCTACCGATAGAACCAAACTTAGCATCGTTGGTCATACCATAAGTCATCACGATGATAAATGGCGTACACTTGCCCTCAGCGAGGAGGTTATCCATGATGAGACCAGCGTGACCTTGGTTGCTCCAAGCGTATTCGTTCTCACCCCAACCATGCTGGAGATAAAGCACTGGGTACTTCTTCTTAGGATTCTTCTCATACTCAGCAGGTGTGTAAACAAAAGCACGACGTTCTGCGTTGGTGCTGGGCGAATGGAAGAGAATCTCTGTCACATTGCCATGAGGCACATTCTTGAGAGCATAGAAGTCACGGTCGTGAGCTGGAATCTCAATACCGCTCTCCCAACGAGTAGAACCATAGTAGTTGTTCGTACCTGGGTCGTTGACAGTAGCACCATCAATGGTCATGTGATAGTAATGGAAACCTTCGTCCATAGGACCATCGGTTGTACCAGTCCAAACACCACCTTCACCCTTCTTGAGCACTGTGCCACCAGAACCTCCAAGACCGAGGCTGACGATGACTGAACGAGCTTCTGGAGCCTTAATCTGGAAACGAGCATAGCCCTGAGAGTTCACCTGAGGATATTCCTGACCAGGCTGGTTGAGTTCGTTGGGCTTGAAGTCCTCTACTGGAGGAGCTGCATTGTCGAACGATGGGTCGAAGTTCTTGATGGCATAGTAAACCTGCTTAGGACGGAGGTTCTCATCGAATGGAAGTGGGTGATTGTTCACACCTACCCATGAGTCCTTATCAGATACGTTCCAGAAGGTTACATTGTCGATGACATCCTTGTACTTGCGATAGAGACGGAACAGCTTCACATAGCGGTCGGTCTGCATCGTCACGAGGTGACCAGGAGCCTGACCTGCCTGACCACGAGAGAACTGCAACTGACCACCCATCTCCTCATTCAGACGGATGTCAAGCTCAGTCACGTGGATGTGCTTCACCAATTCAGAATACTTCTTGATAGCCTCTTCCACCTGAGCCTCATCAGGTCCGTAGGCGTTGTAGTGACCCTGCATGCCGATACCAGTGATAGGCACACCAGCATCTTGCATCTTCTTGACCATGTTGTAGATACGGTCGCGCTTAGCAGGCTGGAAAGCATTGTAGTCATTGTAGAAAAGAATTGCGTTGGGGTCTGCCTCATGTGCAAACTCAAAAGCCTTGGCGATGAACTCGTCACCACAGAGCTTGTAGAGCTGGCTCTCACGATAGGGGTTTGGTTCACGACCAAAGCGGCCACCAAAACCGCCACCGAAGCCGCCACCTCCGTCAGCCATAGCCTCATTCACCACGTCCCAAGCATACACCACATCCTTATAGCGGTTCACCACCGTGTGGATGTGATCACGCAGACGCTGGTAGAATACCTCCTTAGAGACTTCCTTACCGTTCTTGTCAGTAAACATCCAGTTGCAGAACTGAGAGTGCCAAACGAGGCAGTGACCACGCAGCTTGATACCGTTCTGACGGCAGAAGTTGGCAATGGCATCAGCATTCTCCCACTTCCACACGTTCTCCTGAGGATGCACTTCGCCTGGCTTCATGTCATTCTCAGCCGTGATGCTGTTGTAGTTCTTCTTGATAATCTCCACTGTGGCAGGGTCGTTGATGTTACGCATGTTCACAGCCACACCCACGGTAAAGTAACCCTGATAGGTGTCCTTGTAACCTTTGTCAGGCTGGGAGTCTGGATTGCGTCCGAACTGAGCCGAAGCGGTCAGTGCCAACGAAGCCAACATAATCGAAAAGATAGTTTTCTTCATACGAATTGTTTTTAATAATGATAAAATAGTATATAATAAGTTTCACATTACAATACCACACTCACCTGACCACCAGTCTCCTTGGTCGCATAGTAGAAAGCGGCATAGCGAGTGCCCATGAAAAGACGGGAGAAGTCGAAACGCATATGGTAGTCGGCTGTACCTATCTTCGTGAAGGTCTTGCCATCGAGACTGAAGTAGAAGTTGGCCTTGTCGTTGCCAGGATTGAAGTCGCCATCGATGCGCAGGTAAATTTTGCCCACTTTACCCTTGGCCAGCTTCACGCTCTCCACTTCCTTCACGCTCACATCTGTGATTTCTTTGGTGTTATTGGATAGTTTCACACTCTCTTCACTCATCGTTAGACTATACTGACCACCATTTCGTTTAATCGTCAAGAGGCCAGAATCACCATTAAATGCTGCAAAACCTGCACAATCACCATCTTTCATCTTCGAAGCATCAATACAAATGGTGTCAGAGCAAGTAGGTCCCCAAGTGCGCCAAGTAAGCGTATTGCGTGCATTGAAGATGTTGCTGCACAACTCAGAAGTCTTCAACACCACCCCACCAGAAGCAAAGAGTTCTGTAGTACGGAAGGTGTTGTCATCTCTCAAAGACTGACCCCAACGGAGGCTCTCACCTTTCTTGGGCAGCGGAGCGATGTCGCTCTTGATGTAGTTGTGATTCCACTGATAGTCTTTCTCAATGACAGCATAGTTGGGAGTCTTATGACATTCGCAGTCGCCATCGAGGGTCACAGTCTCAGGAATGATACCATCGCCATTGGTACCCAGCACTGGCCAACCATCAATCCAAGAACAAGGCTCGATGGTGAGCACACGTCCCACACCACCACGGTCTTGGAACATCACACCATACCATTCACCATGCTTACCATCGACGATGGTGCCCTGACCTGCGTAGTTGAAACCACCAAACTTGCTCTTCAGAATCACCTTCGAATCGTAAGGACCTTCGATGTTCTTGCTTCGATAGCAGATTTCCTCACGACCTGTATTAGGCCATGCAATACAAAGCAGATAGTACATACCTTCGTGCTTGATGAAACGGCTACCCTCATGCAGTCCCTGTGGACGGCCATTGAGCTGAAGCTTCTTGCGGATGCCACCAGGCTTCTCAGCGGTGAGGTCAGGCGTCAACTCCACCAAACTGATGTCGCCACTGCCTGAGAACACATACACACGGTCATCATCGTCGAAGAAAAGAGATGAATCGTGGTAAGCAGGCAGACGGCTGTGAAGCTTCCAACCCTTGGCTGGATCATCCGTCTTGAACACCATTGACTTGTGTGGGTCATCGTTCGCAACAAAGAGTGCCCAGAACGTGCCCTTGTGATAACGCAGCGTGGTAGCCCACTGACCACGTCCATAGACTGTTCCTTCCTTCAGATCGTAACGAGGTGTATCCTTGATCTCGTCGAACAGATAGGAAACGGTTTCCCAATGCACCAAGTCCGTACTGCGCATGATGGGAGCACCTGGAAAGAGGTGCATGGTGGTGGTGACGAGATAGTAGTAGTCGCCCACACGGATGATGTCTGGGTCTGGAGCATCAGCCCAGATAAAAGGATTCTTCACTTGGATTTGAGGCTGAGTCGTGACTGTTGTCAACTCGTCCTGACCAGCCATTTGTGCAGAGGCAGAAAGCGCCACCACACAACACAACATGGAAATCAGTGTCTTCTTCATAATAAGTTTTGATTATTATTTTGGATAAATTTTGTTCTATTTGGTTAATTCATGTGCAAAGTTATGCAAAAATCCCCAAACCTGTTTGCACAGATGTTACATCCTATTGCTTTTTTGATACATTTGTTTTGTCCAACGATACCATTCACGGAGAAAAACACTATTTGCAACATATATAAAAATCCGTGAAACCTATGAGAAATCCTATCTCGTGAAAAGTCCGTACCTTTGCACCAGAATTAGAAATTAAGGTAAAGGGATTCATACAGAGTTAGTACATCGTATTTCGATGCGATGGTCAATAAATGGTTAGTATTAGATAGTTTTATGATTAGTAATTAGTTAGTAAGCAAAAAGGCTTTCCTTCGTGAGAAGGGAGGCCTTTTTGATGGTCAAAAAGAAAGACGGCACTAACATCACTGTCCGTGCCGTCCGACAATAGTTTTATTAACCTAAATCTATAGCCTATGACTACATTGTATTTCGTTCATTAGTTGATAAAATAGTTCTTCGTCTGACCTTTGTAGGTACACTTCACGACTGCACGTCCATTGGAAACGCTGCCAATCTGGATGCTGACAGCTGGATCAGAAGCTGTGGCCTTGATGACAGAGTTATCCTTGAGAGGAGCATATGCCTGATAGTTGTTAGCCATCATATAACCATTGTCATTGGTCGAGAACATTGGAGCAGTTGGCATTTTGATTTCCTTGCCATCAACCGTGATAGTCACAGTTGGTACCACAGGAGCGATATGGTCAGTGCCCTTTGTGAAGCTAAATCCGTGAAGGTCGAAAAGACCCTGTGGACGTTGCTGACCCTGCTGAGGTCTGCCACCACCCCACTGAGGACGACCCTGTGGCTGTTCTGGCTGCTGAATCTCATCGCCTTCCACCACGAGATAGATGGCGTGTTTGCCGGTGAGTCCTTCAACAGCAGAAACTGCTGCATAATACATGGTAGCCTGATGGGCTGCGTTGGCAGGCACTTCAATCACACCAATCTCCTGTCCTTTCCATGGATCATCGAGCTTGACATGAATCTTGAACGTACCTTTTCCACTTGGTGTCAGATAAATGCCCAACGTGGTGTTGTCACCCTTCTTGGTTCCCTCGAAGGCTTTACAACCCTTGGTGTCCTTCGCAAGACCACCAAAGCCGAAATACTTGAAGCCGACGATACCACCATTCTGAATGCCTGCAAGATCCATCGAGTTGTTCCACACATCGTGGTTGTCCTGCATCCATTGGTTGCTGTTAGGACCATACATGAAGCAAGCAAGACCTGCAGAGTAGTAGGCATATGGAGGCAAACCGAAAATTTGGAAACCTTCTGAAGTTACCTCAGCACCTGTATATTCATTACCATCGCTGGCCTTTGCTGTCCATTCGTTGTTCTTCGTATAAGGATCGTAACCCACAATACGCACCTTGCCACCATCAGCCACAGACTTCTTGTCCCAGATAATCTTGACAGGAGCCACCATTGCCTGACGTGCATTGCCAAAGCCACGTGGAGGACGATGATAGAACACATACCACTGACCATTGATTTCCTGCAAAGAACCGTGCGTGTTGTGACCAGCATTGGTTGTAATCAACTTGGAACCATCCTCGTTCAAAACGACACCGCGAGAATCCACCAACACACCACCTGAACGCCAAGGACCCAGAGGAGAATCGCCGTATGCATAGCGAAGCGCTGAGTTGGTATTGCCCAAGCCGTATTCCTTACCGCTATAGCCAGAGAACACCATCACGTACTTGTTGCCAACCTGACGAATGGAAGAAGCCTCGAAGAAGTTGAAGTCGAGTGGGTTCTGACCCTTGTAGAGGGCTTTATACTCGCTACCTTCCTTGTCGAGCAAACGACCATCAGCGCTGCTGGCTGGAATGAAGGGGTCGATCAACTCTGTGCCTGGACGCTTTGAAAACATGGTGTTCTGATCCAACTCACAAGCTGTGGAGTGCTGGAAACCATAGAACACATAAGCACGATAACCCTTGTCGTAGTCAGGATCTTTCTTGTCTGTGATATTCTCGATGAACACAGAAGGGTCGAAATCGATGAGCGAACCATCCACACAAGCACGTCCATCGGGGGTCAGATTGACAGGTGTGAAAGGACCATCAGGACGGTCACCCTTACATACCATAGGTGTGCGACGCCATCCACGAGAGTGAGGATAGAGCCAATAGGTCTTCTTGCCTGTCGTGCGATCTTTCACCTCCACGAGGTCTGGTGCATACATGGTGTCCCATCTGCCATCCACATAGTGAGAGAAGATGGGACCCTCATCACGCCACTGGCTGAGGTCTTCAACGGGTGCAGACCACATGCGAACATCGTTACCACAATAAGCGGTGTAAGTCACGTCGTGCGAACCAATGATGTAAGCACGATACTTGCCTGGATTGTCTGGATCTTCGAACACACGAGGTTCGCCATCAGGCAAATGCTCCCAAAGAGGGAGGTACGGATTCTGCGCCGATGCAGTGAGGGCACAGAAAGAGAAGATAATCGAAAAAAGTTTCTTCATCGTTCTTATTATATAAATAATGAGTATAAGTTTTGGTTTTAATGCGTGAGCAAGACGGTCTGACCAGCCACAACAGGCAGTTCGTATTCATACACACCATCATGGTTACCCACCTGTTTCAGTCCTTTGGCAGAGAGTGTGTCCTTACAGCGAATACGGAGGGTACCATCCACTTGTGCTTTGATGGTTGCCTTGGTCAAGGTGCCATTCGTCCAATCGATGCTGACCTCATATCCACCACGAGCACGAAGACCACTCACACTACCCTCTTTCCAAGCATCAGGAAGCGCAGGCAAGAGATGGATGGCAGGGCGTTCAGCTGTGATGGGGTCGCTCTGCATCAGCATCTCAGCAATACCAGCTGTGACACCAAAGTTTCCATCAATCTGGAAGGGTGGATGTGCATCGAAGAGATTGGGGAAGGTACGTCCATCAGGATATTCACGTTCCCTACCCTCGTTGGGCAACAGACGCAGCATATTGCTGATGATCTTGAAGGCATGATTGCCATCCAGCATACGTGCCCAGAAATTCGTCTTCCATCCCAGACTCCAACCTGTAGCCTGATCACCACGCTGCTGGAGGGTCACACCAGCGGCTTTCCAAAGCTCAGGGGTCGTGTAAGGAGAAATCTGATTAGAAGGATACAAACCATACAAATGAGAGATGTGACGATGTTCATCACGTGGGTTGTCAATGTCCTCACGCCACTCTTGCAACTGACCGTGCTGACCTACCTTCATAGGAGGAATCATAGGCAAAGCACGCATCAGTTTCTTCTGAAAATCAGCATCTTCGTTCAAAATCTGAGCAGCAGCCAATGCCTGAGAAAGCACGTCGCGAACAATCTGATTGTCCATCGTGCAAGCGGCACAAACCGTCGATTGCTTGCCCATACCTCCATGTTCAGGGGAAACACTGGGCACTACGAGCAGTTCGCCATCACGCTCCACCATAAAGTCGAGGTAGAACTCTGCCGCTCCCTTCATGATAGGATAGTAAGTACGAAGGAATTCCTTGTCGAGGGTGTATTGATAATGCTCCCACAGATGGGTGGTCAACCAACCGCCACCATTGGGGAACATACCCCAAGTAGCACCATCCACAGGACCTGCGATACGCCAGAGGTCTGTGTTGTGATGGGCTACCCATCCACGACAGCCATACATGACACGAGCCGTTTCAGCACCAGTCTCACTCAGGTCTTTCGTCATCGTGAAGAGCGGTTCAGCCGTCTCAGAGATATTGCACACCTCAGCAGGCCAATAGTTCATCTCGGCATTGATGTTGATGGTATATTTGGAATCCCAAGGTGCATTGCGCTTGTCGTTCCACACACCCTGCAAATTCGCTGCTTGTCCACCCTTCTGCGAAGAAGAGATGAGAAGATAACGTCCATAGTTGAAGAGTAATGCCACCATTCCCATGTCTGAGCTGCCATAGAACTTATCCAAACGCTGGTCTGTAGGCAGTTGGCTGTTCTCAGAGGAGGTCAAGGTGAGCTTGACACGATTGTATTGTTCCTGATAGATGGCCAGATGACGCTTCAGCAACTGAGCGAAGTTCATCACCTCAGCAGCCGACAGGAACTGCTCGTTCTTCTTGGCTGCATCGCCAGACACATCGTGGTAGTTCACAAAATTGGTGGCTGCAGAAATGTAGAGGGTCGCTTCTGTGGCACCTTCCACCTTCAGGGTCTCGCCCTCCACTTTCACCACACCATCAGCTTTCACATCCGTACGGCACTGAGCGGTCAGGGCTGCCTGAATGCCTTCCTGTTCCACACCCTGAATCGTCGCTGTCAAGGTCTTTCCTTCAGCCTTCACTGTGAGAGGAAACTGACACTTATGAGACATGACGAAGTTCAGCGCTCCTTTCTTGCTGGCTTTCACATTCACCACCACCACGCCATCAGCCAAAGAAGCCATCACACGACGTGTGTAGGTCACTTGATTGCACTGATAAGAAGTAGTATTGATGCCTGTCTGCAAGTCGAGTTCACGCACATAGCCTTTCACATCCTTGTGACCAAAGTTCAGATTGAGACTGCCCACAGTCAGGAAACGCATGCCGTGAGGACCCTTGATGAAATCACGATTGATGATGTCTTCGGCTTCCTTTTCCTTGCCATCAAAAATCAGGCTGCGCACTTCAGTGAGCCGCTGCAGCGAGGTTGTGCTGTTGTTGTTGTGAGGACCACCACTCCAAAAGGTTTCCTCGTTCAGTTGGATTTCTTCTGTGTCTGTGCCACCATACACCATCGCTCCCATACGAGAATTGCCCAAGGGCAAAGCTTCCAACCAAACGGTGGCAGGACGGTCATACCAGAGGCGTTGGGTGTTGTCAGTGGTTTTGCCTGTTGCAGCCCATACAGCAACGGCGTTCAATGCCAAGATGGCAATAAAAAGGATTTTCTTCATATTGTGAGGTTATTTGACTTTCCAAACATTCAGTGTAATACCTCCACCTTCTCCTTGTGTTGGAGCACAGAGGAAGAGTGCATTGTTCAACCACGCATATTTGCTGTCTTCTGGAGCCTCGAATTGAGGAGCCGCCTTGAAATAGAAGGAAGGTTGTCCATGTTCATCTGGTCCTGAGTAAATGATGCCACGATTGCGGATGTGGATATACACACCATCATCGGTCTTGATGCTGTAGATGGCTTCCAATTCCGTACGATTGCCTTTGGCCAACTGCCAGTCAGCGCCACCATCGATGATGGTTCCCTTCAACAGAGGTCCCTCGAAAGTACCACCTGTGATAGGAATTACAGTACGTCTTCCCTTAGGAGTCTCACCTACTGAATAAGGCGCACCCAAGGACACCTTCAACTGCATCACAAACTCTGTAGCGAGTGCCTGCTCATTGGCTGCTCCCTGTCCGTAGGCTGCCACACCCGTCATGAGTGCCAACAGCATACAAAAGATAGTTTTTTTCATATTCAAGATGATTTTAGTGATAGTAATTATGAAAGTAAAAAATCATGCTGCAAAGTTAGCCTTTTCTTTTGGGACCAACTTTGCAGCATGTATCTTAAAGTTGCGATTTTGTTACATTAGGCCAGTTTGTGCCTCAAATCGCCTATTTCGTAATCCACTCTCGCTCCTGCTTGGTGAAATCGCTGGTGCTCTGCTGCCACGAAGGATCGGGCATGTACCACCAGAGCGACTTGAAGTAAGCTGCCAGCTTCTGGTCTTTGAACACATAGCCTCTTGCTGCGTATGGAAGATTACGCAGAATGCGGCTGTTGGGGATGCCATCGGTCGTGTTCTTGGTCGAGACCTGGTAACCATCTTCTGTTTCCTCCATGCCTTCGTAGGGCACCAAAATGACAGCTGTACGGTCGTAGAATCGACCCAATTTGAAATCCTCGCGGGCAAAGACAGCACCTTCTGCCGATTGGATGCTGATGTTGTCGGTGGGACGGAAATTGAGCGCATGCCACTCGTAGGTGCCATTGCGCAAGGAGAACTCATAGTAATCCACATCATACCCGCTCTTGATGACGTGCATCTTGCCTGTTCCATCCTTCAGACGCCACGAGGCGGCTTCCCACATCTTGTCTTTTGCGATGCAGAACTGCTTGGAGGTTTTCTCCGCTTTGATGCGCAGCGTGAAATCATCAATCTGATGGTTCGCCCAACGCATGGCCGGCTTCAGCCAATAGGGAACATTGAAATGATTATAGACACCCTCTGACATACGATAGCGATAGGTGTGATGCACCACATTCTTGCCTTCCTTGAAGTTGGCCTTGAAGCAATAGGCATAAGAGTATTCGATGTTTTCGTTGGTCTTTTTGTTGATGATGCCAGACATCTCATCATCTTGATCATTGAGATCGCGCCACTGGGTCAAATCCAGAGGGACGAAGTCCGCAGGGTCTTCCGAATCGCCTGCCTTCATCACATAGTTGCGAATGGCCAATCGCTCCCCATTCATTTCGACCGTGAAGTCGTGGATGTAAGGATGCTTGCCCGTCTTCTGTAAAGCATCGCCTGCATTGTAGGGAGACTGCGCCTCAAAGCCCATGTCCACCACTTTCGCTTTACCACGATTGGTAAATTCGTAGTACACATCCACAGCGGCAAAACCGTCATCCCTGATACTGATGGTCAGCACCTCTTTGGTCACTGCCACATCCGTCTCCTGCAAGGGGACAAGCTGGTTTCCATTCACGTAATAGGTTCCGTCGTTAGCTTTTGCCACGAGTGCCATCAACCACATCAGGGTGGCGACAAAAAAATTCACTTTCATATACATACGCTTTTTGAGTTGGCGGCAAAGTTACCTTTTTTTCAACAACTGAAAAATTTTTTTCAAAATTTCTTGCAAGTTCATTGCATTTTTCATACCTTTGCCATCCAATTCGTGGCTTATTGGTCAATCCGAATTTGCTTAATACTACTTTAACCAATAGAATATAAGGTATTCATATATGTCTATATTGAAGGGATATATCAACAAGCACCTCTCCACAAAACTCAGTTTGTGGGTGCTTTTGTCAGTGGTGATTCTGTTTGTAACTGCCCTCACGGTCATGTACCGATTCTCGCAAAAGACCATTGAACATGAATCGTTGGAGAAGGCGCAGGAGACACTGAACGGAACCGTGCTGCGCATTGACAACATGCTGAACAGAGTGGAAACGAACGCTCGAAACATGCTTTGGACGGTGGAGCATCATCTCAATGATCCTGACGCGATGGAGACCTTCACCCAAGAAATCGTCAGAAGCAATGGGAACATCGTGGGTTGTGCCATTGCTTTCGAGACCAACATCTACCCTCAGAAAGGTGAATTTTTCATGACTTACACCCATCGCACCAGCGAAAAAAGTGACAGCCTGGTGACGACCCACAATCCGACGGCCATCGAACCTTTCTACAATTGTCCGCTGCCCTATGTGACACATAACTGGTACAACATTCCTAAACAGCAGGATGCGGCTTGCTGGATCATGCCACATGCACCCAACGACGAAGTGGTGGCGAAGGTGCTGGCTTGCGCCATGCCGATTCACGACCGCCAAGGACGCACGATAGGTGTGATGCGTGCTGACATTTCTGTCAACTGGTTGTCAAGCACAGTCCTCGACGCCAAGCCCTACCCCAATTCTTACGCAGCCATGCTGGGTGTGATGGGCTTTTTCATCATCCACCCAGACCTCGCAAACCTCCAAAACCGTACGGTGAAGGATGTCATCAAAGATTATGGAGATGAACGTGCGATAGAGCTGGTGGAATCCATGCTGAAGGGAGAAGACGGCTGTCGTGCTGTGACGCTGCATGAGAAAGAGTATTATGTGCTCTACAAGGCACTCAACAACAAGCATTGGAACGCTTGCATCGTCTGTCCTGAGAGCGACATCTTCAGCGCGAACCGCAGATTGTTTTTCTATATGACAGGAATCACCATCGTGGGCATCATGCTCATCCTTGGATTCAGCATCATCTTCGTGTCGAAAAAGCTGAAGCCGCTCAACATGTTGGCGGAATCAGCCAAACGTATTGCTGCAGGAGATTTCTCTGAAAAGATTCCCAGCTCGACCAAGACCGATGAGGTGGGCACCCTGCAGAACTGCTTCGGAACGATGCAGATAGCGCTGTCAAAACACATTGACAAAATCAAGATACTGTCTGATAACCTGCAACGGCGCAACGAAGAGCTCAAAGTCATCCATCAGCAAACTGAAGAAGAGAATCAGATGAAGATGACGCTCATCCACAAGATAGCCGACAAGATGGTTCTCCCGGCCAAGTCGATCAACAACATCGTGAGCAACCTGCGAGAGCACTATGAGACCATCACCCCAGAAGAGCTGCAACCGATGTCGGAAATCGTGCTCACGCAGACGAAGGCCATGACAGACCAGCTCGACAGGATGCTCAAGACACCTCGAAAGGAGCAAACAAAACAAACGTCTAACAACAAACCTCAAGCTACAAAGTGAAAAGCCCATTTTTACATATCAGCCGTTCGTTGGCAC
This sequence comes from Bacteroidaceae bacterium, assembly GCA_017617805.1. Taxonomy (GTDB): domain Bacteria; phylum Bacteroidota; class Bacteroidia; order Bacteroidales; family Bacteroidaceae; genus Minthosoma. The sequence continues at coordinate 18,375 of JAFZVN010000050.1, forward strand.
TAAAGATCGGTCTCGGCATCCTCATTTTTGTCGCCGCCGTGTTCACCTTTGCACTCGGATACCTCTACAAGCATTCAAGAGATTTGGTGAAAGAAGAGGCGATGGATCGTGCGGAACAGATGCTCAACAACACAGAATTGCTTTTGATGGGCTACCTCTTAGAGGTAGAAACCGTCACAGACAATGCCGAATCACATATTTTCGAAAACTTGCATCCTGACTCATTGCTCAAATACTCGCGAAGAACGGTGGAACTGAGCAAGAACTTCAACGGTTGTTCCATCACGATGGAACCTGGGTTCTTCCCTCAACTGGACCACAACTTCTCTGCTTACACAGTCAGGAGTGGTGATTTGTTGGAAACAGAGGTCGAGGCTGACTATAACTACTACGCAAAGCCTTGGTATAAGGCACCACACGACAAAGGTGAAGCTTGTTGGATTGACCCATACAACGACTACACCGAGGAGGGTACCCTCAGATCACCTGTCATGATTACCTCTTATTGCAGGCCCATCCACAACGCTGAGGGAAAGATAATAGGAGTCATCTCGACAGACCTCTCCATCGAATGGCTCTCCAGAGCCATTTCTGCACACAAGCCTTATCCCAACTCCTACTGCTTCATGCTGGGTTCTGATGGCCACTATTTCGTGCATCCAGACCACATGAAACTCGTCAAGGAGAGCATCTTCAAGCCTTCTGATGGAAAAAAGAACCCTGAGATGATTGCATTGGGTCATGAGATGATCACAGGTCAAAGCGGCACGATGACCATCGACCTGAACGGTGAGACTTGCTTGGTGTTCTATCGCCCCGTTTCTGGCACTCCTTGGAGCATCGCATTGGTTTGTCCTGAGAGTGACATCTTCGCAGGCTACAACCGCTTGTCATACATGCTTGGCACACTCATCGTGATTGGTTTGCTGCTCATGTTCTTCGTCTGCTGGCGACTCACCAAACATTTCCTCCAGCCGCTGCACGTGCTGGCACAACAAGCACGCCAAATCACTGATGGAAACTACGAGCAAGAATTGTCCCACAGCAATCGTACAGATGTGGTGGGTCAGCTGCAAAACAGCTTTGTCTCCATGCAGAACAGCATCCATGAACATATCACCCGTATTCAGGCTGTGAATGACGATCTGGAGAAGAGCAACGAGAAACTGACCGCTGCCAACATGCTGGCAGAAGAGGCCAACCAACGGAAGACCATCTTCATCCACGACATGTCCATGCAGATTCGCACACCCCTCAATCTCATCGCAGGCTTCATGCAGGTGTTGCGCGACACCTACGGACTGCTTTCCACTGAGGAGAAGGACAATTTCACCGACACCATGAAACAGAACGCTGTCACGGTGCAGCGCATGGCTCACATGCTCTTCGATGTGTCATGGCGAGGTGACAACAAGACTTATGACACGTCTAAGGCTGTGTATGTGAACGAGGCGGTGGAGAAGTCCATCCAAGACTTCAAGGAGAAGGCACCTCACGATGTTCGTCTGGACTATTCAAATGCCCTATCTGACAGCAAATGCATCTTCAGCAATGCCCTCTATCTGCACAGAATCCTACGTGAGTTGCTCTTCAATGCCAAGAAGTTCGCTCCGAAAAGCATCGTAGGCCTCCATGTTGACATCCATGGCGACAAGATCCGATTTGTGATTGAAGATAATGGACCAGGCATTCCACGTGAAGAGCGGGAACATGTCTTCGAACCATTTGTCAAGCTCGACTGCTTCACAGAAGGTCTTGGCATAGGATTGGGACTCACCCGTCAACACGTCACCAATCTTGGAGGCACCATAATCATCGACCCCGACTACACCGATGGCACTCGCATCATCGTCGAGATTCCAGACAGGTAAGTTGACAGTTGATAGGTGACAGTTGACAGATAATAAGCAAGTAGTTTGAAACAATAAGAAGGGCTAACGTTGGAATGAACGTTAGCCCTAACTGTCAATTATCAACTCTCAATTGTCAATTGTCAACTGTCAACTGTCAACTATCTCACCCAAACCTTTTTCGCTTCTTCACCAGTACGCACCACATTGATGCCACGCTGGAGATGTGCTGTTGGAAGACCAGAGAGCGTATAGTTCTGAGAGGTTCCCAAAGAAGCCTGAGGAGCAGCAACAGACAATTCTTCGTCGGTAGCTGTGTAGAGAGCCAAGTCAGTGATGGTCACAGCCGTAGTGCTGGTGAGTCTGAATTTGCATTCTGCAAAATCATCTTCCGATGTGAACACCATTTTCGCCTCCTCACCGATATTCACCGTTTGGTTCAATACCGTCGCCTTGTTGCCTGTATATTTCTTGATGCTTACAGTGATGGTACCTGCCTCACCCTGAGACTTGAAACACAGCTTATAAGTGCCTTTCGCCAACTGGAAAGCATGATAGACATTCTGCACCTTGGAGCTGTTACTGGGGTCATCGCCATACAGCAACACAGTCGAAGTCTTTGTCCATCCATGTTCTTTAGGAACGAATCCCTCTGTTTCCAAACTTGGACGCCACTTCAAAGTCGCATCGCATGGAGAATCCAAGGTGTACTGACTCAAGAACTTCCACATGGTCTTAGCCGAGCTTCCATCCTCTGTATTGTTGGTGAAGTCATTATGGCCCATACCGTCTATCACATAATAGATATAAGGGAAACCACCTTCTTGGGCAGCATACACACTCTTCGTGTACTTACCCTTCACCGTTGTCACCTCTGGCACAGGATTGGCACCTACACGAGCTACCATCTGATCCACAATGGTGGGCATACGAGCTATATCGACAAAGTTGTCGTTCTTGCCATGAATATGCAAGAAAGGAACTGGACGCACACCTGTGTGATGCAAGTGGAACTCATTCAACTGGAAACCGCTGATGGAAGCAAAGGCAGCAAACACATCAGCCATCGTGTTCGAATTGGAATAGGTCATCATACCACCATTCGAGAATCCGCAGCAGTAGATGCGCTTGCGGTCGATGGTGTACGTCTTGGCCACATCCTCAATGATGGCCTTGAAGAAATCGATGTCCTCACTGTCCTCGCCTGTAGAATTCCAACCAGGCAATGTGCCACCAAACACAGGGAAATAGATGTTTGAACCCTGTGGATAAACCACGATGAATCCCTCACTATCTGCCACATCTGTTCTCATCGGAGACTTGTCCTCTTTATGGCCTCCTGTACCATGCATGGAGAACACCAATGGGGCATTAGCCTTTACATTGTTAGGCACATAGAGCCAATAAGAACGCACTTTACCATTCACCGTTATATTAACGGCCTTGCTTGCTTTCGCTGCGAATGCCTGTACGGTACAGAGCACTGCCAACAGCATTACAATTACACTCTTTTTCATACTGATCAGTTTTTTATGATTATTGATATGTGATTTTTTGTACGATCTGTCCTGGGTCACCAATGATGAGGGAGAGGGTGTGACGCTTCTTCGTCTTGTCAAGCGGCAGGGTCACCACATAGTCCTTCCGATTCTCCAGCACTTGCAGTTTCCAGCTCCAGCCCCACTCCTCAAATTTGTTCTCACACACCACGGGTTCACATCCGTCCACACTCACACCCAGACGGTTGCTGCGTCCATAATCGACAGGCCAGAAAGGCACCACCGACACGCACAAGGTGATGGAATCGCCTGCCGCCATATCGTTGTTCAACGTGATGTCAAGATGCTCAGATGCCAAACTGCCTGGATTCTGCACAGGAGCAAGAGGTTGGCCCATCTGCAATCCCACCCAATCCGTACCAATACCTTCCATCAAACGGAAAGGCGCCTTGGACTTCACATTCGACAGGTTCACCTGCTTCGCAAACGCCGTTCTCTGCTGGTTCTCTGGGAGCTTGTGTGCATTCGTGGGAGCCGTCCCCAATTCAGGCATCAGATGATATTTGGCTGTGTAGCCAGGAGGAATCTGCGAAATCATCTGGTTCCACTTACCATCCAACTGGGTGTTGTATCGATGGGTCAGCGCCATGATGCTGTCGTTGGCAGCCTTGGCTTTGTTGGCCGATTCCTCGCTGCCTGTCTCGTGGTTCTGCTGCGCCATCAGAAACTTGAGGTTCATCTGATAGGCACCCTTCACGCTGTAACTGACCATCTCGAAGAAGGCAGGACGCAACTCCTTTGGCAACGCTTTCTCAATGGCATCCACGCGGTCCGAGATGGCCTTGTAGTCAGCCAGTCGCTGTTGGGCTGTGCCTGTCTCGAAAGAGAAATCGGTGTCGTGCAGTTTGCTGTTCTCCTGAGTGTCCCACTCCATCTCATAACCCATGAACTCAGGCTTGCGCTGCCACGCCAGATGGTAATAGTGGTCGAGCACCCATTGGAAATCCTTCTCATACTGCTTGCCAAACATAGAGGCGAGCCACTTCGACTGATAACGGTTGGGATGAACGCCAACGTTAGGGTTAGCACCAAGGTCAAACTTCGACAAGTCCCAAGCCATCGCAAAGAACTGCTGCATATCCAGCTCCATCGGCTTGATGTCGCCCACATTCAGGAGCCAATAGCAGTCAGCACCAGAGTCATAAGCCTTCTTCAGCTCCTCATACATCAGCATCGGAGCCATCGTCGAGATCCACAAGTGGTCGTGCGGCGCACCCAAATAACTCAAGTGATAATACACTCCGCTACCGCCCTTGCGCTGACGCTCCGTCTCATTGCTCACACGCTTCATGTATCCATAATTGTCATCAGGCCAAACGAGGGTGATGTCCTCTGGCACCTTCAGACCTGCATCGTAGATGTCAAGCGCCTCCTTATAGGGCACGAAAATCTGAGGAATCTCTGTGGCAGGCTTCTTCTTGTGCGTCTCCAGAATCTGACGCTGATCAGCAATCACCTTCTCCAATGTGCGTGCTCTTACTGTGTTGTCTGTCGAGCCCTTCATGGCTTCATCGTGCAGTCCACGCATGCCTGTCGTGTAGATATTGTCATACTGAGCCGTCTCTCTCAGGCGGTCATCAAACTTCTTCCAGATATTCTCCTTGTTTGTCAGATAGTTCCACTCACCATCCTTCTTCGTGTCCCACTCCGACTTGGCGGCATTGTTGATGAGCATGGGTTCGCAATGGCTCGTCGTGATCATGATGCCCCACTCTGCCGCCTTCACCTGACTCTCAGGATGGCTGTAGAACGCACCAGTACAAGAGTGCATGGCAGGAGCCAACATATTCGCCTTCAGGCGCAACAGGAGTTCGCACACCTTGTCGTAGGTCTTAGGACCGATGTCGCCCAATTCCTTCTCGAAGTTCTCAGCCGCCCAAGTCTTCAAGCCCCAATCCTCATCGTTGATGAAGATGCCACGATACTTGATGGTGGGTGCTTTCGAGGTGAAATTCTCCTTATAATCCAATGAAGCCTTCTTCTGCACAGGCACATCGGCGAACCAATACCAAGGGCTCACTCCAATCTTCTCACTCACATGCAGCGCTCCGTAGGCTGCACCACGCACATCACTGCCCACAATGATCAGACGGTTGTCACGCGTCACAATCTTGTAGCGCTCCCAGCCGCCCTGAATATCACTCACCTCCACGCCCAACGTGGCAGGCAGATGCTTCAATCCCTCGACCGTAGCCAAGACCACCTCGGCACCATCACTCACATGATGCCGCACCACAGGACGAACGCCCGACACCCTTTCGATGTCCTCACTCAATACCACACCCATCTTCTTGACCAACGCAGCATCCTCCTCAGCCACCACGATGTGGCACTGCTTCAAATCGACTGCACCAGCCGACAAGCAGCAACAGAGCATGCTCAGCACAAAGAAACAAACTTTTTTCATTTTTCTTACGATTAAGTTCATTAAGATTTGATCACATGAGTGAAGGGTGTTCAATCATTTGCAAATTTACGAAATTCTTTTCAAACAGACCATACACTCACGCTTCTTTTATCACATTTTTTTCAATAAGGCAAGTTTCGATTGATTTTTGCTGCAAATTTACGCACAATTCCCCAACTTCCCCTTTCCAGACGTTTCACAAACATTCCTCCATGTTACATCTTCCCGTTCATGCAACAAATCATCATGAAAATGAGAGAAGGTTGCAATCTCTGCAACCTTCCTTTTCACTGATATAAATCAGCTCAATCTGTTTCATCGCTCGCGAAGCGGGCTTGTTGGATTATTTGAACGCGAGATCATATCCCTTGCAGATTTCGCCTCGGTCAATGAGGTTCTTCCACCTCTCGCCGTTTTCCACAATCGCCATTGCCCACACGAGCATCACGACGTTGTAGGGGTCGCCATCACTGGGTTGCACCACGATGATGTCCGTCTCTCGGAGTCCTGAGAGGGCACAGACTCTCTCGATGTACCCTCGTGTGTTGTTCCCATCATTCGGAGGGGCCCACCTACTGATGATTTCCCTCACCGAATAGATGTGGTACTTCGTGTTATAGGTTTTCAGGATACGGAACGCTGCCCTATAACCATATTCATTACTCAGGAAGATGCAGAACGCACCGTCATTCCCTGTCTGACCTGCCCAAAGCTGGTCACTCTTTCTGATGTTGAGAGGGTTCTTATTTCTCAGTCCCCTCGGTTGCGGTAGCAAATTTTTCATTTTTCACTTTTAATTTTTACTTTAACTTTTCACTTTTAGTTTTCTTGCTCTTCTGAAAACTGAATTCTGAATTCTGAGTCACGTAGTTGCGGTTCTTCCAGTTTCGTATCATCTTGGCAGTGTTCTGAGTGTCCAGTCCTGCCGCCATTCTCACACGCTTGGCATCCTCCAAGGTGAACACATCTGGCAACATCTCCAAGAGGTTGCGAGGGCCACGGCTACCGATGCGTCCATCCCCTCGGTTGGCTTTCTCAATGTCTTCCCCAAAGAACTCCATCTTGCACCACAGGTCGTAGTTCAAGCTCCAGCGGATGAAATCCTCAATGGTTTTCTCCCACTTCTGACCATTCGCCACATAGAGCACGCAAGCCTTCAACCAAGCGATAACGCAAGCACGATGTGAGAGGTTCCAATACACCTCGTTCTGACTCAATCGAGCAAACTCGGCACACTCAGCCTGCAACTTCTTCGCCAATCGCCAAGCCTGTGGACAATCGATGAGACCACGAGCTGCCACAAGGTTGTCGATATAAGGTTTCAGCGCCTCGTCAAAGGCAGCGTCATACTTGCCGTAGATGGGTTGGTCACCTCCAATCTCCTGTTCAGGAATGGTGCAGAAGTTGATGCGGCTGATAGGGCCATCGGTCAA